>JAIWAJ010000185.1:0-3172 GCA_048634435.1 Methanosarcinales archaeon | reverse complement strand
GTATACTGTGCATCCTAGTTTTTTTGCGATTTCTCCTGTTTTGTCTTTTGAGTTGCTGTCGATGAGTATGATTTCGTCGAGTTTTACTGTCTGGTTTATCAGGGATTCTATGCATTCTTTTATTGTTTTTTCGTTGTTGTATGTGGGAATTATTGCTGAGATTTTCATGTTATCATTCTGAATGCTGTTTTGCAGTATGTGGTGTTATTGGTTTTTAAATATTTAAAGTATGTTTTGTTATTAGTTTTATGAATGTTTGCAGGATTTGTGATGATTTTCATGCGCCAGAGAATATGAAGGTGGATTTGTCGACGCATATTACGCCGTTGACTATGGCGCTTTCGAAGATAGGGGTGCAGCAGACGATTATTGCGCGTAATTCTGAGATAAGTAAATTGGGTAATGTTAGTGTCTATACTATTAAGCCTGAAAGACCATTTAGTCTGATTCGTGCGGGGCTTACAACATATAAAAAGATAAAAGAGATTGGCGAGGATTTTGATGTTGTTCATTTTCATAATCCTGCGTTTTCTTCAATTGTATCAAAGAGAAGTGATTTGCCGCCTATTATTCTGACTTTGCACGATTCTCCGTTGGATATCAAGGATAATATCCGGTTTAATGATTTTAGAAATGTAAAGGAGGGTCTTTATTATTATTATATGTCGAAGTATGCTGCAAAAAGGGTAAATGCTGTTGTTTGTGTGTCGTCTGGGGTGAGTGATTTTTTGGTGAGGACCTGGGGGGTGCGGCCAGAGAGGGTATTTACGATTACTACAGCAGTTGATGTAAAGGTATTTTATCCGCGCAAGGTTGAAAGGGATATTGATTTACTGTTTGTCGGGCGTTTTGTTGAAAAGAAGAGACCTTTTGATTTTTTGAAAGTAGTGTCTATTCTGAAAAAGGTGTATTCGAATCTTAAGGTTTGTATGGTCGGGGGTTGTCCTAGTGATGCTTTGTATGATGGTGTTGTCCAATGGATTAAGTTAAATGGTTTATCACGAAATGTGTCTGTTATTTCTCCTGTAGCCCAGCATGAACTGAGTTCGCTTTATTCGCGGTCGAAGGTGCTTTTGCTGCCTTCAATTACAGAGAGTTCGCCGAAGGCCTCTTTGGAGGCAATGGCTTGCGGGGTTCCTGTTGTGATTACGGATATCATGGGTAATAAAGATGTTTTGGATGAGGGGAAGAGTGGTTTTTTTGTTCCTTCTAAGAATCCGGAAATGATGGCTTCGAAAATAAAGATGTTGTTAGATGATGAGTCGTTGAGGGGTAAGATTGGGGATTGCGCATCTAAGAGAATTATTAGATATTATACATGGGATATTGTTTCACGACAATATCTTAAACTTTATAAATCCTTTGTCTGAATCTCTTAAAAATCATTCTCTGAATCTCGTATTATAAGCATATGCTATATTTCAGTGTGTTTCATTATCGTCTAATGTCTTTGCCGAAGAATATATGCTTAAATCTTTTAATTTTCCATAAGAGGTCTTTGGGTGATTTTATACTTTTCAAGCTTTTTGCAATATTTTCGGGTTTTAATACGCGTTTACGGAGAGTTTTATCGAGGGCAGATATGGCGATTTCATATGCCTGTGTTCTTTCTTCTTGTGTGAATTCGTTTGTTTCGAAGAGGGGATACTTTGTTGCAAACATTAAATTGTGATAATCCACTACATCGTCATAATCAGATAGAAACCGGCCGTTTTTTTCTACATAAGACCATAATTGTGTACCTGGAAGAGGTATTGCTTGATTGAAACCCCCGACATCCAATTTTAGCTCTTTGAAAAATTCTACAGTATCCATAGCTGTTTCGAATGTTTCATCTTCTAATCCTATTATAAAATGTCCTCCTACGGTGGATATTCCAGCTTCTTTGCTGATTTTTATTGTATTCCTGATTATGTCTTTTGTAGTATTCTTTCTCATTCGTTTAAGTATTTTGGAATTTCCAGATTCAATTCCAAACCAAATTTCTTTGCAACCAGCTTGTTTCATTTTTTCCATTAATTCTCTATCGACTGTCCTTGTATGGAAGCCATTTACAGCAGTCAAACTTATATCTAGTTTTCTTTTTATTATTTCGTCGCATATCTCTTTTGCGCGTTTTTTATCCACGTTGAAATTTTCATCAGCAATAATTATGTTTCGCTCAAGTTTTTTCATGATTTTCGGGTATTTTTCTAATATGAATTCTATTTCATCAACTACGTTTTTTGGGCTTCTTCCACGCCATCTTTTACCTGTTACCATGTTTGAACAGTAGGTGCACATGTTTGGACAACCTCTGCTAGTTAATATTGAACTAAATGCGTGGTAGCTTTCTGCGTCCAATAATTGTCGGGCAGGAAGTGGTATGGTATCTAAATCAGGTATAGGTGGATTTGGGTCATTTTTTATTATTTTATTTTTGTTTCTATAAGCTACGCCGTTAATTCCTTTGAGTGACTTTCCTTTTTCTATTCTTTCAACTAGTTCGCATATGGTATTATCTGCTTCGCCATAAGAGACTATATCAATAAATGGTAGTTTTTCTAGAATTTTTTCCTGAAAAATTGTTGCATGCGGTCCGCCAAATATGAGTGTCTTACAGTATGGTCTCGTTTTTTTTGCTATTTTTATTCCATCTGTTGCTGTTGATGTGGTCGCAGTTATGCCTACAATATCCGGCTTCTTTTTTAGTTCCTTTTCCAGATGGTCTATAGATCTAACAGGTGAGTCTGATGATTCATTCAAATCAATTATTCTTGTGTTTTTATATCCTTTTTTGATAAGTGCTGCAGCCAGATAGCATAAACCTAATGGCGGATGGCCACTGCCATTTGGCTGTATGAATAGTATTTTCATTTGTATCGCTCCTAATCACTATCTGTCTCTTGTTTTTTTGCGCGCCAATATTCTGGTGCTTACGGTCTTTTTCTTGCGATTATGTTTATTTCTCTTGAAAATAAATCGGGTGATAATTGTTCTAAATGAAGTGTGCTCCACAAACGTGTGGTTGGTTTTAATGTGATGTCGAATCCTAGGTAGCGTAAGTGTTCTACAAGATATGTTGGTTTTAGAAGTTTTACGTGGAATGGATGAAATGATGTATCTAATATATATCTTCCAAGAAGGAATTTTAGTCTTGCGCTGTAATGGAATGCGTTTGGCAGTTCCAGGT
>JAIWAJ010000184.1:0-3173 GCA_048634435.1 Methanosarcinales archaeon | reverse complement strand
TCATAGGCATAGTAATATGGGTTATTTACCTGCTGGTCCTGAATGTGGTCCTTGCAATCGTGCTCTATTCCATAGTGATAGAAAGAACCGGGGCCATGGATGGGATCATAAGGGGATATGAGTTATTCATGGAGAACAAGCTTAGTGTATTTGCAATGTGGCGCCTGCATCAACAGCAGCTTCAGGCAGTATCCAGCCGGTATTGGACCCATAGGCAACCGGGTCAATATGCTGGGCAAACACCGGGAGTGACACTGATTTCGCAATGCGGTATATATCAGTCGGCTGTACTGCGACAATTATCGGCACTTTCTCCATTTTCGAGACCATATCAGCAATTTTTGCAAGAGTTTCAGCTGCACGCCCTGTCGCCTGGGCATAGGTCTTAAAGTTTATCACAATCAACGGCTTTTTTTCTGGCATTAAATATCCCTCCATGTCCTGAATTTTTACAAAATAATATATACATGCAATCTATATATAAATAAGTGTGAACCTGAAAAAATCATAAGACTATAGTTTGTTGATGAAGTCTTAAGCTTTTAAGTCGTATGCGACATTAAAATAAAGATTGATGGTCAATATGGTTGTATCTAATAATAATTACTTATTTAAGTTATGTCTGATTATAACATTTACTATTGCTCTTCTTTTTTTTTCAGTTATATTCAGCCTGCATTTCATGATACAAAAGAGCACAGAAAGCCAGTGCGTTCTGAAATTAGGCAATGAAATACTTTATGACCTGGACAGGGGCATAAACTCAAAATCCATGGCTGAAAAATTAATAGAGGCATATGCCAAAAGCAACAACAAAAACACAAACCTGCGCTTCTTAAAGACCAGCCTGGAATCGTGCGGTTATGCATCTGTTTTTATCGACGAAAACGGCACTGAATATGCAGTCTGTGAAAACGGGAAGCTTTATCAGTATAAGAAGATATGTAAGAATTAGAATGTAATTTCTTTCACAGAAAGCGTAAATACTTCCATTGCGCGCCATACATCTTCTTTCTCAACTCTGCTTCTCATCTCGAGCCTTGCACTGGCTTCGATTAAGCGCCTGAGGCCAATGATGAAGCGCGGCGTGATGTCAATCAGCATGTACCCCTCTTTTTCCTTGATCTCCGCAACAAACTTTTTTATCATGTCATTGTAATCTCCGCTAAATACTACCTCAATTGATTTTGACTGCTCTATATACTTTTTCAGAAAACGCAAATCATCGCGGCTCCCAGATTCTTTTTTTTCACTGAAGATCATGTCAGTTATCTCCATGAACTGCCCGATGCCGGCTTCCCTGATAATATAGAGAAGGTGGAAGCGCGAGAGAAGTGCTGAATCAAAAGGTATCTGCTTTTCAATCTCTTTTTTTCTTTTGCCTGTGAATTTGCCTTTTGTGGGGTTTGCGCATGCAAGAACCGAGCATCTTGCATCAAACCTGTAATGATGGCCCCCCTTGTCATATGTTATGAATCCCTTTTCCATTGCATTATAAAGCCCTGCACGATCTTCTTTTTTCATGAGGTTCAGCTCATCTATGAAGGCAACACCGCCGTCAGCAAGCGAAAGTATCCCCTTTGAAATCTCGCGGCCGCTGACAGTAACTGTAAGGCCTGTATTAGAAGTACCTGAACCAAGCCCGAAAGCAGAGATAGGAGCAATATCCTCTGCAGCCCTTAATATGTCTGTTTTCCCTGTGCCCGGGTCCCCTAAAAGCAGTATATGGAACATCTCTTTCGAAAACATCTGCAGAATAACTCCTTTTTTTACATTCTCAAACCCGACAATGTTTGCGGCAAACATCTTTTGGATTCGCTGCCATGAGTTTTCTTTGAACCCGTTAATGATTGCGCTGTCAACAGATTCTTCTATAGACTCATTCAGCTCTTTAACTTCATCCGCTACACTTTCATCCTTAGCCTCAATTCCAACATATTCTCTCAACTCAGTTATAGCTTTTGAATATGTTATTTTCTTTCCTAGAGCGCAAACCCGAAACTGCTTCATTAATCTGTGCACATTGTCAGCATCCTCCTCATCAAGATATTTTGAAATTTCTCTCAATTCAGCATTCTCTTTCGAAGAAAGCGGGCGCAGAAGAAGTATTAAATGCCCGGCTGACTTGAGAATCTTCATGGCTTTTTCCAGGAGCGCATTAAAGTCCATAAGATTAATTGTATTTTGCAGTTTTTATAATTGTGTATGTCTGTCACACAAACCATAACATTTCTTACTTCAAAAAAGATATAGGAATAACCAGAATATCCAACAACATTCTAAAAATATATCCCCTGTTTCTACTCTTTCCGCAATTCATTGATATCTTTAAATAATTTACTGATATATAGTAACTATGGTTAATTTCCAAGATAGAATAGCTTACGATGGGTTTAAGAGAGAATTCCGTGTAGGAGAAAGATTTGGATACTATATCAAAGCAGAAAAAAATCCTGATGGTTCAGTGAAAATTGGGACCTCTTACAAGTCGATAGATGACCCGGTACAGGGCGCTATTGATATTCCTATAGAATATTTCGGCGCTATTATAAATGCTTTTAATGCAATATGCGAACGTGGGAAAGACGTATTTAAAGATGAAAAATACTACGAAATAATACCATTCGATGATGGATCTGTAACAATGTGGATTGATCGTGTTTATGGGGAAAAACATAATTGTTTTGAGATATATGCTCCTTTTGATAGAGGATTTTCTTTTACATGCAAAGATGCCCTCGCTCTAAGAGATATTCTAAAAGAGTTAAAAGCTGCAGAAATTCCTGAAATTCCAGAAAGATCTGAAACACCTAGCAAGTTAAAAATAATATACCGGAAATTATTTCCACAATCAAGCTAATTTTTTATCTTATGGTCTCATAATACTAAGATTAATTGTATTTTGCAGTTTTTATAGTTGTGGTTATGAACAGAATCAGCGAAGTGGTTATTTTCTGACTATGCTGGTCTCTCTTTTTTTGACAAGCTGGTCAAGGATGCCTTTCAGCTGCTCGTCTGTTAAAACAGGCTTTAGCCTGCCTGCCTGGAACATCTGGAGCAGGTATATCTCCACCTGGAGCGCAAATTCGGGCTTTATTGTCCGTATGTTTGCGATGCGCTCCTGCGCTTCTTTTGAGAGGATGGTGCTTATGACCTGCTTTATCTGCGCCTGG
>JAIWAJ010000183.1:0-3196 GCA_048634435.1 Methanosarcinales archaeon | reverse complement strand
TGAGAGCAGGGTTAAACAGGTGGATGAGCTGAAAGAGTCTGTTTTGAAAATGATTGCATGCAGGGCATCTGTCAAGGCAGGGGATAAACTGGGCGGTCATGAGATGGTTGAGATACTGAAGGGGCTTGAGATGTGTGATGCGCCCTACACATGCCCGCACGGGAGGCCGACTATTATTGAGATGACGTTTAAGGAGATTGAGAAGAGGTTTGGGAGGACGTGATGTGTGCTATGCTTCTTGCAAAGATTCTGGTCTTAATATACCTACTAGGCTGTCTTTAAGGTCTTTCTCCTTATATGTGACGAATTCGCTCATCTCTAATAGGTATTGAGTCACTTTTTTAAAGTTTTACTTTATTCGAAAATAGTGGTTATCATGCGCCCTGCATCAAATTCTTCAAAATCAGTGTAGTTTTGGCCGGTGCCGATGAAATAGATTGGCTTTTTTAGGGTGTAGCATAGGGAGAGGGCGCTGCCGCCTTTCTCATCAACATCAGTTTTCGTCAGAATCACACCATCAAGGCCGACTTCATCAAATACCTTTGCCTGCTCTACTACGTCGTTTCCCGCTATTGATTCTATCACCAGAAATTTAAGGTCTGGTTTGTTTACTCTTACAATTTTTTTCAGTTCTTCTACCAGATTGCGGTCAGTATGCACTCTCCCTGCTGTATCTGCAAGGACTGCGCTTATTCCTCTTGACTTTGCATGCTTCATGGCATCAAATATTATTGCTGCAGGGTCAGTGCCGTATTTTTGCTTTATCACTTTTATCTCGAGATTATGGCCGTGTACTTCAAGCTGCTCGATCGCTGCTGCCCTGAAGCTGTCCCCGGCAGCAAAAATGCATGGATATCCCTTATCTTTCAGGTATTTTCCCATCTTGGCCATTGTTGTTGTTTTCCCGCTGCCATTGAACCCAAGAAACAGGATCAGGACTGTCCGGTCATCTTTTTTTGCATCCCTCAGCTTTTCTTCTATATCAACTTTCTCAAGGTCAAGTATTTCAAGAATCGTACTTTTCATTGTGTCCTTTATGATTTGTTCTGCCTGGGACTTGCGCACTGACTGGTTCATGAGCTTTTCCTTGATGTCAGCCACAATCTTTTCTGCAACAGACTGCGCAACATTGTTTTCGAGAAGTGCAATCTCAATGTCCCACAGGACATTGTCCAGAAAATCAGATGATAATGTTTTAGAAGTGATCGGCTTTGTGATTTTTGACAGCAGGCTTTCTTTTACTTCTTCTTGCTTTTCTTCAGTCTCCCTGCCAGCTTCTCTTTCAGTTTCTTTGCCGCGTATTCCATCACCACGAATTTCAGGCTCCAGCCCAGTATCCTGCGTGGTATGCTCTTTTTCTTCTTCTTTTTGAAAAACATCCTCTTTCTCCTCTGTCTCTTCTTCAATCCTGCCTGATAATTTATCTACTGCTTCTTTTATTTTTTTCTTGAACAATCCGAACATAATTACCGCCGAGGAAGAATAAGTATTTTATTTCTTTTCTTTTGCAAGACCAGTCTCTATTCTCATATAAGTCTCTTGAGCTTGTTTTTCAATTTTCAGCATCTCTTCATCCAGCTTTTTGATGCCTTGCTCTATGGATATTATCTGGCTGTCCAGGTGCTTCTTTGCGCCCTCCACATCCTTTGTCAGTGCAATGTCTGCGCCGACTGAAGTGATTACGGTTTTGGGGTCTTCAATGCTTCCTTTGATGAATGTCCCGCCGCCGATCGGGATTATTATTTCTGCGCCTTTTTTAGCAGATTTCATGCCCTCGATTGTGGATTTTGCGCTCATCAGTTCCTGCACATTTAATGTTATCTGGGACTTCTGCTGCTGGAGCTGCTCCAGCTGCTGCTTGTATGTTTCAAGTTCTGCCATTTTTTGCTGTGTGTCTTTGTCCATTATTAGTCCTCCAAAAATCCCAGCGCTTCCTCGATTCTTGCAATTTCCGGACCGGTTGTGAGCTTGCCGATCAGTGCGCCGTGTGAATTGGCTAAGATACCGCTTTTTGTGAAAGTTCCGCTGAAGTTTACAGTACCTATATCGCCCGTAACCTTTAAATTCTTTTTAAGGAATTTGAATTCTTCATCAGTGCCATTGATTGAGAGAAGAAATCCCCTGTTTGTCGCGACGCATAAAGAGCCGACAATCTCAAGGTCAAGGAGCTTTCCTGTAACTGCCGGGACTTTCAGGCAGCTGCTAATCTTTTTTGCGTATTTTTCAAGTGCAGGGCTGATAATTGCTGCATTATCATTGCATAATATGAGGTTCCCAAGGCATGTTTCCTTTGTATCAAGTTTCAGTATGTTGATGTCTTTTTTGATTTTTTTTATGTTCAATGTTATCTGTTTCTCTTCGCGCTCTGTGATGATTCGCGGGATTATGATGCCATTGGAATTTCCGCACATAAAAAGCCCGACAAGGTCTGTTTGTGCAGCAGTGGAATGAATCACAGGTACATTGAATGTAGAGAAATCCATGTTATTGTCAGGAATTACAGCAAATCTGTCAGTGACAAACCCGTAGAGCCCGACATTGGGGTCGCCGTGAAAATCAGCTTTTGAGAGTTTCATTGCTTTCACTTAATACTTAGCGCAGCTTTGCTTTTGGCGGCAGTTTCTTTGAAGGATCCTGTTTCTCATCTGTTTCTTTTTCCTTTTTAGAAGAAGGTGCTTTAGCTTCTTTCTTCGGCTCTGTCTCTTTTTTCTTTTCAGCTGCCGGCTCTGGTTTTTTGGTCTCTTTCTCTTCTTTTTCTGTCTCTTTTGCTTCTTCCTTCTTTTCTTCAGGTGCTTCTTTTTTCTTTTCTTTTTCCTCTTTTGTCTCCAGTTCCAGCTTGACTCCCTGGAGTTCTACCCACACACCATCTTCATGCGGGACAACCTGAACCTTGACTTTTCTTGGAGGGTTTTTTATGCCCTTGTTCCATATCTCATGGTTCAGCTCAGGCCCTATTTTTACTGATTCTATTTTCGTGTGCCTTTTTACAAATTCACGGATAACATACATGCATTTTTTTGCTCTTTTTTTGCATGGGCCCTTCCATGCATCTCTTAGGGGAATAGTATAAACTTTTTCATTGTCCTTGTCTTTCTTTTCTGCCATTTGAATCACTTATTACCTATATCTTCAGGCTGCTGCGCCTTCGCCAGTGCCTGCTTGCAAAGCGCTTGATTGAGCGATATCTTGCTTTGCC
>JAIWAJ010000182.1:0-3148 GCA_048634435.1 Methanosarcinales archaeon | reverse complement strand
GGCGGAGAATGCGCTGATGCCAGTGCCCAGTTCTCGGATGATTTCGCCTGTGATGGGTGTAAGTATGAGGTTGCGAAGGCGAGTGGCTGAGGCGCCGAAGTCCTGGCTGAGGTGTGCCTTGTCCACGATGTTGGTTAGCCCACCGTGCCACAGGGTATTGGCTCCAGCACCATGGACGCCTGTGCTTAAACTAGCGTGGGTCGAAATAGCAGCGTCTCTTGCTCCTTGATTGTCTATGTGTGTATCAACGGCAGGGTCAGAAATCATAGCTCTACCTGCGGTGTCTCTGTGGACTAACTTACTGGCAGTATTAGCTGTTGTGGAGCCGTGGATGCCAGGCGTTTCTGTCTCATCGTGGGTAGAGAGGTTAGTCCTCAGCGTGTCGTAGTCGTAGGCGGTGAAGAACCTGGCGACTGACGTTCCCGAGTCCCAGGCCTTGGCTGTTCCCTGGAAGCCCCTGGTGCAGCCGGTGAGGTCGTTACCGCTCTTGCCGGTATATTTGATGGTCTCGGCATCCTCACCGGTGCCGATGACAGCGAGGTTGGGGGCGGCGGGCACGACGGAGGCGTCGGTCAATGGAATGGTGGTGACGTTGTCGTTTATGCCGCTCGCCAAGGTGGTGGCGGGACTGTTGATCTTAGCGCGACAACAGCAGATGAAAATGTTGTCTATATGGAAATGGAGCATATGAATGCGTCCGGCGACTGGCAGACAAAGGAGACTGAGAACAAGACTCTGGGCAAGCTTTGCCAGGGAACTGTCTTTAACGGGACTGAATATGATCATGGGCAGAATTACTGCGGTCCGACAGCTGCGGCAAACTGTTTACATTATTTCAATAATACACATCCGGAACTGTTCAACAACACAACACCTGAAGAAGTTGCAAGGGTGCTGGCAAACGAGACTTATATGAATACGAGCAAAGATTACGGGACCATGAACGGCGACTTTCAGGAGGGTCTTGAAAGATATATAGACGAGCATGGAGACTGTCTTGTGGTAAAGCATCGCGGCATCAGGTATTATGATAACGGGACTGTTGAAAATGAGATAAACTTCTCGTGGGCGCAAACAGAGTTTACAGAATGCGAGGATGTGATAGTTCTTGTTGCAAAATGGGCTGGCTCAGGAGTGGACGGGATAAACGGCACGCTTGATGATGACTATGAAGAAGGGCACTATATGCCTCTTTCTGCAGTAAACCACCAGACAAGGAATGTGAGGTTCAGGGACTCTGACTGCACTGGCACAGCCAGCGATACCTCTGGAATCCAGTGGAGAGACAACGGGGACAGGAATTTTTCGCAGATAAATTATACTGGGGAGTGGAGAGATGTTCTTGATGTCTGGGCTGTTTCGCCAAAAGAAAGAAGGAACGGCACATCCATGGGAGTAGACAATAACGGGACAGATGGGTGGAATGTGTCTTGGGATACAACTCAAGTTGAAAACGGGTATTATTTAATCAGGGCATCAATGGTTGACGCGGATGGCTTTACAGGCAGCGACAAGATTGTTGTTTCTGTATATAATGCGCCGTACGTCCCTGTTTATGAGCTGTTGGTATCAACAGACAATGAGTCCTACTACGGCTGCGAGAATATTACAATCAGCGGCATTTTGATAGATTCGCTGGGTTATCCTGTTGTTTACGAGGATGTTACTGTGCAGGTGAAGGGTTCTTTGGGCACCACTATGTTTGTTGCCCAGTTAAACACCAGTGAGACAGGCACATTTACAATACAATTTACATTACCCTGCGATGCAGCGAACGGGACATACACGGTGTACGTGTCATCAGGCGGCCTGCAGAACACAACGACCTTTGAGGTGATAGTTGAGGAGATTCCTTTAGGGCATGTGCTGTTTTCAGAGGTGTTTTATGATGCGCTTGGATCTGATGATGAGAAAGAATGGATTGAGTTTTACAACCCGACAGATGTTGAGTGGAATATTTCAGGATTTTTGATTCGTGATAACAATGGAGTCTATACTATCCCTGACGGTACGGTTATGCTGCCCGGAGATACCCTGGTTATTGCAGAGGATGCAGTTGGGTTTGAAGCACTTTACGGCTTCCTGCCGGACATTGAGGGGTTCACGAGATCCCTTGGCAACAGCGGCGATTACCTGGAGCTTTACCAGGATGAGCTTCTCATAGACGCAGTAGCGTGGGAAGGAGGATATGGTGGTAAATATACTGAATGGAATACTGCAGCAGGTGCGGGTGAGTCAATAGCAAGAATCCCGCCTGAGCAGGATACAGATACTGTGGATGACTGGGAAGTTCTGAGTGTTCCTAGTCCTGGTGTTCCCGGGAACCAGTCAATACACCTCTTTGAAATGAATCTTTCAGCAGGCCTGAATCTCATATCCATACCGTTGATTTTATCGAACACTTCTATCGAACACGTTCTGTCTTCTATTGAAGGAAGCTATGATGTTGTCAGATACTACAGCGCTGCGGAAGGCCAATGGTTTACTTACAACCCAGCACATCCTGAACTGAGCGACCTGACAGAAATTAATGAAAAAATGGGCTTCTGGATAAGCATGACTCATGCAGGCAATCTTTCAGTTGAAGGCCTTGCTCCAGCAACAACAGAGATATCTCTTTATGCCGGGTGGAACATGATAGGATATCCAGCTCTCCATACCCAGTCATTACCATCTGTTCTTGAAAGCATTGAAGGAAGCTATATCATCATAAGGGCATACTCTGACAGTGGATGGAAAACGTATGATCCTTTAAATCCGGAACTTGGTGATCTGGATTACTTATCTCCTGGTGAAGGCTACTGGATTAGCATGTCTGCAGAGGCTACGCTTGAAATAACAAATACTGGAGTTATTTAAAAAAAAGGTGGTGCTGTGAAGAGAAAAAGCTGTGAAATGTTTGTTGTCTGTGTCTTGCTTATAATATCAGTAAGCTCTGTTGTCTTTGCATTTCCATCCCAGCCGCATGACATATACGGTGACATAACAATAAATGGTGTTCCAGCAGACATAGGAACCGTCATCATTGCAAAAGATGCTGATGAAACAACTTGCGGAACTTTCACAGTCACTTCTGAAGGGACTTACGGTTTTTTGCATATAAATGGTGATGATGCTGAAACAGTGGATGATGAAGGCGCTCTTTCTG
>JAIWAJ010000181.1:0-3230 GCA_048634435.1 Methanosarcinales archaeon | reverse complement strand
ATAACTATATAGGAACCTTGCTTATAGTCCTCTTTTTCAACCCTAAAAGAAATATTTCCCACATTCCTCGAAAAATCATGATAAATTTTAAGGTCTCTTAAAGTACCTACAGACGTATAAAATTCATAATTGTAGACATTAAAAGGAATATATTCGTACAGACTATCCCCGTAATAAAGAACAGACCATGACCAAATTGATACTATAGAGAATATGATCAAGAATAATATTTTAACCGTAATCCTCCTTTTATAATCTGGTTTTAGATTATCAATCTTCTCGTTGATAGACCTTATTGTGATTCGAGGCATATTGAAATAAACACTTATAATCTATTTAAACTTAACGAATAATCAACCCTTGCATGTCGCGACTTATGCTACCATTTTCTCGGAATCACAAAGAACATTCAAAACTATATCTTTCCTGAGCGGATTATTGTTAGCGTCAGCCAGAACCCCAGAAGCGCTGCAAACACATAGCCGAGTATGCCAATCATGGATACGAGTGCGCCTCCTTTTGACTGGATAAGAAGGGATGAGCCGACAATAATAGCAGCTATTATTACAGAGAATGTTATCTTGTTTGATGCATTCTCAAGATGGCGGTTGGTCTGTTCAAGACCCTTGTGCTCAAACTCAATTTTAAGTTTGCCGTGCTCAAGCTTGTCAAATATGCTGTTGATTCTCCTCGGGGTTTTCCATATGAATTCATTGAATGATATGAGACCGTCCTGGATGTTTCTCACAAGATATTTTGGGTCCATTTGCTTTTGCATGAGTTTGTTCAGGAATGGCCCGATACTCTCTGTGAGGTTGAACTCCGGGTCAAGATGCTGGCAGGCACTTTCTATCTCTCCTATAACTTTCACGAGATACACGAAATTGTGCGGCAAACGCACCTTATGGACCCTGGACACCTCGAGAATATCGCCAAACATCTCAGATACACGGACCTCCTTTAGCTCTGTATTGTAATATTCATGAAGGACCTCGTAGAAATCGCTTTTGAATTGCCTGTAATCAGTATCATCTGAGAGCATACCTATTTCAGCGAATAATGCGATAGTCTTTTCGACATCCCGCTTTCCAAGCGCATACATCAGGTTAATGAGCTGCGTGCGCAAATCACTATCAATATAGCCGGTCATTCCATAATCAACAAGGCCAACCACGTTGTTCTTCAGGATGAGTATGTTGCCTGGATGCGGATCCGCATGGAAGAACCCGTCCCTCAAAATCATTTTCATGTATATGCTGTTTATTCTCTTTGCAACTATCCTTTTTGAGGCAGCTCTCGGCTTTGATTTAAGATAGTCATTGAACCTTTTGCCTTCCATGTACTCAAGGACAAGTACTTTTTTGGTGTTGTATTCCCATTGGACCTCCGGGACGCGGAGTATATTACTGTCCTTGAAGTTCTGGAGAAAGCGTGTAGCATTGCGCGCCTCGCGCCGGTAATTCTGCTCTCTTCTGATGGTTTTCGCAAACTCAGAAACAATCAGTTTCGGCTCGAGCTGTTTCGATTCAGGGATATAAGCTTCAAAAAGGCTTGCAACATCATAGAGGATTTTTATGTCATTCTCTATTTTTCTCTCAATGTTCGGCTTCTGGACCTTAACAACAACTTTTTTACCGTTTTTGAGCTTTGCAACATGCACCTGGCCGATAGAGGCGGACGCTATTGGCTCCTCTTCAAAATAAGGGAATATGTCATTTATCTTTTTGCCTGTCTCATACTCAATGACATCTTTTATCTTATTATAGGATATTTTAGGCACACTGTCCTGGAGTTTGCTCAACTCTGCTGTATATTCTACAGGTATCAGGTCTGGCCTGGTGCTCAATATCTGGCCGAATTTGATGAATGTCGGCCCAAGCTCTTCCAGTATCATTCTTGCGCGCACTTCAGCAGGGAGCTTTGCAAGAGCCCGGTATTCCGGCCTCTCGAAGCGCTTTCTGATAAAAGAAGTTTCCTTTATGTGAAGAGCATTGACTAAATCCTCAAAACCATACTTTACAAGAATGTCAAATATCTGCCTGTATCTTTTGTATGGCTGCCTGAATATCATGATTAGACCTGTTTACAAATATTACTGCAAAAAAATAAAACAATCATATTCTGCTGTTAGCTGGCCAAACTTCTACTTTTTCTTTTTTATAGCTTTTTTTACCGTCAGCTTTTTTTCAAGCTGCGCTACCTTCTTCTCAAGGCGCTTCACATCAGATTCTTTTGCAAACTTTGCAGAGTTCATTGTTTTTTTTAGCTCTTTGTCTATTCTTATTTCCATGTCCTTTTTGGTAGCCATGGATTTTTTAATCAGGTCACTGGTGAGTTTGCGCCCTTCAGCCTGTGTGATGTTTCCTTTTTTTACAAGGTCTGATGTCAACTTTTCTGCCTTGTCTTTTGTGAGCGATGCCACGCCGATTCCAAGGAGCGCTACTTTCCTTACGACATCTACCACAGCATTATCTGCAGATACTTTTTTCACTTTCTTCTTTTTTGCCATTTAAACCACCTCTTCTCTTATGCGCATATATTGGATTCTTTTGTTTATATAGATTAAAATGAACAATAGGCAAATTATTTTTATATGTGTTATCCTAAATAAAAAGCATGATTAAAGTAATTGCATTTGATCTTGGAGGAGTTCTTTTTGCTGAAGGTAAATCTGTTTTAATGAAGAAGTTATCCAAAGAGTATGGATATGATAGAGGGATTGTACTTGAAATATTGAAATCTCCAAAAAGCATAGACCTGCGGAAGGGTTTGATTACAGATGAAGAATTCTGGGAATGGGCACAAGAAAATCTTCCTCCTGAATATGATACCCTGCTAATTAAAAAAGA
Organism: Methanosarcinales archaeon; assembly: GCA_048634435.1. GTDB lineage: Archaea > EX4484-52 > EX4484-52 > EX4484-52 > B79-G9 > B79-G9. Next base: position 381 of record JAIWAJ010000181.1, on the reverse strand, counting down.
GTGGTATGATAGTTACATCCTTGATAAAGATATATTCGATTTGATTAAAAAGCTAAGGGGCAGGTACAAACTTATTGCTTTTTCCGGGAATATTAAAAGCAGAGTTGAGTATCTTGACAGGAAATATGATTTCAGAAAATATTTTGATGTCGAAGTTTACTCTTATGATTATCATTTGACCAAGCAAGAGAAGGGGTTTGTAGAGATAATGATAAAAAAATCAGGAGTTCTGCCTGAAGAAATTGCTTATGTTGATGACAATGAAAAATATCTGGATGCTGCAAAGGAATGCAGCATAAATGTTCTGGTTTATTCACGCGGGCAATTAAAGAGGCTATTTAGAAGGCTTAAAGATTTAGGCGTTAATTACAGTACTTGAAA
>JAIWAJ010000180.1:0-3262 GCA_048634435.1 Methanosarcinales archaeon | reverse complement strand
CCGAAGAAACGACACCCCCTCAGGAGTATCATCAGAAACAATCTCCATCTTCGCTCCACTGGCCTCGCAAAGCCTCTCAAACTCCTCATAGATATCCTTCGACACCACAATAACACCGGACCCGCAGTCAGGGCACTTCGACGGCAGACGATCCTTTCTTATGACCTTGCTCTCTTCATATGAGCACTTCCTGCACTTCACCTCAAAATAATCAAACTCAAATGCCTCAGACATGATCAGCGTACCCACAGCCCCCGTATCGAGTGCCTTCTTGACCTCCAAAATACCATATATCGAAAGACTGGTCTCCTTCTGGAGATTCAAAAAAAACTTATTCAGCAGATTCTTCTCATATATCACAGCAGTCTCGCGAAGAATATCATCAGACCTGTCAACAAGCTCCTTCACACCGCTCGTATCAGAATACCCGATATCCTTGATGCCAAGCACCTTTCGCTTCATTGCCTCAGATAAAAAATCACCCTCCGCAAAATCATCCTTGATAGGCCCCGGTCCCCCGATAATTATTCCAATAAGATCCTTCTCCTGCTCAAACGCCTTGGTCGCAACCTCCCCAACCTCCTTTTCAAACGTCAGCAAAAGACCTCTTCTCACCCGCTCATACCTCTGCGCAGACTGCCCCCCCTTCCCGGTCTTTCCCGGCACAAAAGACGTCATCTTCTTAAACACAGAAATGCTTTTGCCCCTCAAAAAAGCAACTGTAGCATCCACACTATCAATAGTCACAAGCCCAAATATCTCTTTTTCGCGCACCATATTCTCAATCGGCTCAAGGACAAACCTCTGGTCGCACCTGTAAAGCCTCTGGTTTGCCGGCTCCTCAAACTCAACAGTCCAAATCTCAATATCAGAAACACCCTCTTTTTCAGAAACATTCCCGCAAAAAATCGCAAGCCCGTTCTTCGGCGTCTCTTTGTAACTCTTCAGTTTCTGCGCAACCTTCTCAAGCGACCCGAGCACATTCTTTCGCGTAGCCCTCGACTTGATGTTCGTCGCAGTGCCAAGCTCATTGGCAATAAGGTTTTTCATCTCATTGATATTATAGCCTGCAGGAACATATACACTCACAAGTTCAGTATGCCTTCCCCTTATCTTAGAAAGAGTCTTGATTAACTTCTTCAGATTCCTGCCAGATATTTTGTCAAATACGCATCCACCCTATATCCTAATCTATATCAATATCGTATATTTATATGTCTTATTGCTTTAGGAACTTTGCGCCTTGTCCATAAAGTATGAAAAATCATGGAGCTTTACCAACAAAAGTATGTAAAACTCCTTGTTAAGTTCAATTGAGTTTAAGTTTTCCAAAAACCGCAGAATTTAGCCCCGCAAACAGCCACACTCCCTACACCCGAATCCAGACTATCTACACAAAGCCTGCCCTAACAACAACGTTTCATTATTAAAACTTATTTGCCAATAATACATTATGTTTTTGGATGAAGTCACCTATAAGATAGTAGTCTGCTTTGTTGTGCTTTTGACAGGGTTCATCATCTCAAAGATAGGAGAAAAATCAATAACATGCCTCTGGAGAAAAAAATACAGGGCCACCATCGAAAGAGTACAGATAGCCCGCATATTCAGTCTCACGACAAACATCATCTTCATCATCATCGCCCTCAGCTTTCTGAAAATAAACATAACTGAAAACACACTGATTGAGATTTACAGCCACATCCCCCTGCTTTTGTCAGCAATACTGCTGGGTATCCTGATTCTTCTCACAGTCAAACTCACATTTTTCATCATAGACAAGTTCCTCTCCACAAGCGGAATCATGGCCATTGTCGAAGAATACAGCCAGAAACAGAACCTTGTAAACCTGCTGCTTGTCCTCAGGTACGTCCTGTATCTCATACTGGGGCTTCTTGCACTCGACTCGCTGGGTGTGAACATTGACCCGACTCTCTTTATTTTCAAAGCAGTCTTATATCCCCTACTGCTGCTGGCACTGGTCCTGGTATTCGTAGGGCTGAAACCATATGCAGAGAACTTCTTTTCTGGACTTTTCCTGAAAAACATGAACTTTCTAAGAGTGGGAGAGCAGATCAGGATAGAAGATGAAAACTATACTATCCGCGCATTAAAAAGCCAGGGCCTCGTCCTGAAAGGCAAGGACGGCTTCAGTGCATTTGTACCCTACAAAAAATTGTACAGAGAGGAAGTGAAATACAAGGAGATAATATACGACCTGGCTGCCCTCGAAAGCATCAAAAACCACTTTGTTGCGCAGCACCCAAGCTACTGCGGCCCGGCATCCGCATCAATGGTCCTGAAGATATTCGGATACGACATAAATCAGGAAGAGATAGGAAAAGAAGCAAAAACAGTTCTGCCCTCGCAAAAAAGGCTGGACAAAGCAAAAGTTTTCGGTGGGACCCACCCCAAAGAACTGATAAAAGCCATAGAAAAACAGACAGATGGAAAAGTGAAAGGCGTCTGGATAAACATTGACAAAATCAACGACCTGAAACAGGAACTGAAAACATGGCTTGCCAACAAAGCCATCGTGATTATTGACTACAAAAAAAGCTTTCTGTTCCCGGAAGCAGAGAAAGCCCACTATTCCGTCTGCTTCTCAATAAGAGGAGACGAACTGCTCATCCTGGACCCAAGCTCAAAGAAAGGCGGAGTGTACTTTGCAGACATAAAGAAAGTATATCTCGGGATGAACACCTATTCAGAATTCCTCAAAGAAAAAAGAGGCTACATTGTTCTTGCGCCAAAAGGAACCACAGCATACCACAGGATAGAAGAGGGTCTGATATATTCAGACGCAGACCTGTACAAGAATCTGAGCAACACCCTGACAAAAGAACTGGACACGCTGATACAAAAAGCAGGCAGAGTTGAAAACATTCTTCCAAAAAGTGTGCAGAGAATAATTGGCGAGTACAAGAAAAAAGACAAGATAACGCGCATCTGGAGACCAGGCACTGGCTGAATTTATTTATAGTACCCAACAAAACGATTTACACTACAGAATTCAATAAATCGATATCAGATGAATACAACGGTCACGATAGTTTTCGTTTACTTTGTTATGTCGTCAACCATAGTCTTTTTTCTGGATAACAACTGTTTTTTAAATTTATGTTACTAATAAATGACTTGTTATTTGTTACTAGTTATAAATACGTGATAGGTGATAAAGATGACCCCAAAAGAAATAAGAAATCTTCCTGCGGCAGGAGCTTGTATGTCTGGAGCTGGAATTAATATTAAAGATACTGAT
>JAIWAJ010000179.1:0-3195 GCA_048634435.1 Methanosarcinales archaeon | reverse complement strand
CCTACATGATAGTTAAAGGAACAAAAGAAATCCTGGTCTACTTAGAAGGTTACGAAGAAAAGGCAAAAGAAGAAGGAGTAAGAATTATCCGCGATATGATAGAGAACCTGCTTGAAGAAGCAAAGTCAGGTAATATCAAAGAAATTTACTCCAGGCACAAGAGGATAATACAGACATACTTTAGCAGCAGTACTGTACTTGCCTGCGCCATTGCACGTTGCAGAGATAAGAGTGCATATTTTACTACAGAAGATCTGGAGAAAGAAAAAGGAGTTAAAATATCAAAAATACCCGGCGCTATCGGGACTCTGGTGTCATTTGGTCTAATCAAAGAAGAAAACAATCGCTATATGTTTGAACCGGCAGGTACACCTGTACCAGAAGAAACTGAAAAAGTAGCAAACATCATAGAAACGGAATCATTTGAACCGGCTGAACCGGCAGGTACACTAGTATCAGAAGAAATTGAAAAAGCACCAAGCATGATAGAAACGGAATCGTTTTATGATATTGAGAAAATAAATCAGATCCTTACTGAATGTTACAACGAAAAAATACAAAAAAAAACTAAAAGACAGGGATATGGTGCCTTCCTGGATTATACGCCAACTCATATCCCGGATAACTACCTGAATGACAAAGGAGACGAATTCAGTAAACTTCCACTTTCTGCAAAAGAAATTGATGAATGCCTAGATATGAATCCCAATTACAGTAAGGACAACATAAACCTGCCCGAATTGATAAGCGAACTCAAACATGTGGGCTGGAGCGGGAACCGGAGTATTGGCTACAAACCGCTTGATAAATGACGGCATTGAATATACATCATCTAAGACTTATTATTCAGATTATACAAATAACAGTCCTATCACAGAAAAAATCTTTAGACTCGAACTTCAGAAAGCTTTATAAATTAGTAAGTCCAACCTTACTTTGGTGATAACTATGAAATATGCAATTGCTAAAGTCAGCACAAAAGGCCAAATCGTAATCCCGCAGACACTAAGAAACGACATCCACACCGGCGACGAATTTTTAATGGTAAAAGATCACGGCAGAATAATTCTAAAAAACATAAAGGATCTGGCAACTGACCTGAAAGATGATTTTATCTTCGCTGAAAAAGTGGAAAAAGCATGGCAGGAACATGATAAAGGAGAGTTTGAGAATAAGCCCAAAGAGGATTTTCTGAAAGAGTTAAGAACACGCTAGATACTGAATAAGACGACCAATAACTCAACCAAAAACAATAAAACATTACTGGTACAACGGCAATATAACAACATAAAGATCATTTTCGAGGTGAACACCATGAAAGTACTAGTAGCAGACAACATATCGCAAACAGGCATAGACTGCCTGAAGCAGGAAAAAGGGATAGAAACAGACGTAAAGCTCGGCTTATCAGAAGAAGAGCTGGTGAAAATTATACCAGTATACGACGCGCTCATCGTAAGAAGCGCAGTCAAAGTCACAAAACCTATAATAGACGCAGCCGCCAGCCTGAAAATCATCGGCCGCGCAGGAGTCGGCGTTGACAACATTGACACTGATCACGCAACCAGGAAAGGCATAATTGTAATGAATTCACCGTTCGGCAACACAATCTCCGCAGCTGAGCACACAGTCGCCATGATGCTATCCCTTGCAAGAAACATCCCCCAAGCTGACCGGAAACTGAAAGGAGGGCAATGGGACAGGAAAAGCTTCACAGGCGCCGAACTCAACAAAAAGACACTCGGAGTCGTAGGAATCGGCAAAGTCGGGAAAGAGGTTGTTGTCCGGGCGAAATCATTTAACATGAAAGTTATAGCATATGACCCGTACATCTCAAAAGAAGCAGCAGACGAGATGGAAGTTGAACTAAAAGAACTGGGCGACGTCCTAAAAGAATCTGATTTCATAACAGTCCACACGCCGCTTACACCGGCAACAAGGAACCTGATAGGCGAAAAACAATTCGCCATGATGAAAACCGGGGTAAGAATCATCAATTGCGCAAGAGGCGGCATAATAAACGAGCAGGCGCTTATAGATGCAATTAAAAAAGGAAAAGTAAAGGGTGCTGCGCTTGATGTCTATGAGCAGGAGCCCCCGCTCAAAAGCGAGCTGCTCACCCTTGACAACACTATCACTACCCCGCATCTTGGCGCATCCACTGTTGAGGCGCAGACAAACGTATCAACAGACGTGGCAGGGCAGATAATAGAATACAAAAAGACAGGCAGGATTATAAACGCAATCAACATGCCCCAAATTCATCCTGATGCACTCGCGAAAACAGCCCCGTACCTGAAACTTGCAGAACAGATAGGAATCATAACAGCGCATATCCCCAACAGCAACATTAAAGGTGTGGAAATAACATACACAGGGGAAATCGCAGCACTTGACACGAGGCACCTCACAGCATCCGCACTAAAAGGCCTTCTCTCCCCGATGTGCGGTCCGGCAGTCAACTATGTGAATGCCCCCTACCTTGCAAAAGAGCGCAAGATCGAGGTCAAAGAATCGAAAATAGAAACATCAAAGAACTACATGAACCAGATAACAATAACCACGACATGCAGCCAAAACACAACAAACAGGGCATCCGGCATCCTTGTAAACAACATACCCCGTATCACAAGAATAAATGACTTCGAGGTAGAGATGGTGCCAGAGGGAAACATCCTGATGGTCCGCCACAATGATGTGCCAGGCACAATCGGCGCTATCGCAACAATGCTTGGGCAAAACAACATAAACATCGCAGGCATGAGCGTAGGGCGCAGTGCCCCGCAGCAGCCGGCTTTGATGACGCTGAATGTTGACCAGCCTGTTTCGAAAGCGGTAATAGAGCAGCTAAACCAGCTAAAAAATGTAAACAGCACCGCGTTCATAACAATATCATGAAACCTCTGTGCAATTGGGTTTGGTTTCTGGGGTTGAAGCCGTTTCTCTGGCTTCAAAATAAAACATATAAAACTGTAAAACCATTATTAACATTCTGAAACACAGCATACTCTAATCTCTTAACTGATGGTGCCCGATGAAAAAAATAAAAAGCGCGAAAGCAAGCCCGAAGAACCAGGCAAAAAAGGAAAAAGCAGCAGCAGTTCGGGAAAAGCCCCAAGAAAGGCATAAGGACAGCGAAAAGCATAAGGAACAAGAAAAGACAGGCAAAAGTAAAACAAAAATAAATGTAAAACC
>JAIWAJ010000178.1:0-3242 GCA_048634435.1 Methanosarcinales archaeon | reverse complement strand
GTCAAGGAAGAACCCGGTGGATTCATTGAGGTATAGAAGATGATGCTTATGATGGAAGATTATGTGAAAACTGCGTACAGGGATATCAAGAACAGGAAGAAGCGCTCATGGCTTACTATGATAGGGATAATTATCGGTGTTGCTGCTGTTGTTTCTCTTGTGTCGCTTGGCCAGGGGCTGAAGGACGGGATGAATGCAGAGTTTGATAAGATGGGTGCAGAGATAATAATGATTATGCCCGGCAGCGGCTTCCAGTCAATGGGGAGTGCCGGGAGCAGCCTGACAAATGATGATGTTGAGGTTATCAGGAAGGTAAGAGGAGTTAATCTTGCCGGGGGATTTTTAACAAAAATTGCGAAAGTGGAGTTTGGCAATGAGATGAAATATTCGTGGGTCTCCGGGCTGGCGCTGGATGAGTCAAAGGAGATAATTGACAATATGGATAGCTTTAATGTTGAGAGCGGGCGCGACCTGAAGAGAGGAGATACATATAAGACTCTGGCTGGGAACGCAGTCGCGAGTGGTGATTTTTTTAAGAATAAGGTGCGTGCAGGAGATTATGTAATGATCAATGACAAGAAGTTCAGGGTTGTCGGGACACTTGAGCGGATAGGCAACCCGGATGATGATCAGGCGTTTATAATCCCGCTTGAGACTGCGCGCGACCTTTTTGATGAGCCGGATAACCTGATGGTCATTATGGCGAATCTCAAGCCCGGCTTTGATGCATCAGATGTTGCAGAGAATATAAAAAAGGCGATGCGCAGAGACCGCGACCAGAAAAAAGGTGAAGAGGATTTTAGTGTGCAGACATCAGAGCAGCTAAAAGAGACTGTCGGTGTTATTCTTAATCTTGTGCAGGCAGTATTGATAGGTATTGCCGGCATTTCTCTTCTTGTCGGGGGTATCGGCATCATGAACACAATGTACACATCAGTCCTTGAAAGGACAAGAGACATAGGCGTCATGAAAGCAATCGGCGCAAGAAACAGCAACATCATGTGGATTTTTCTGATTGAATCAGGTATTATCGGTCTGGTTGGCGGCGCCATCGGCTGCGCTATAGGCATCGCAATAAGCAAATCAATTGAATATGCATCATCAACCCAGCTAGGCGTAGACTACCTGAAAGCCTCCACAGCGCCTGAGCTGATCTTTGGCGCCCTCATGTTCTCCTTTTTAGTCGGCATGCTCTCAGGAACTCTGCCTGCAATGCGCGCAGCAAGACTGAAGCCCACTGATGCTTTGAGATATGAGTAGTTTCTGAATTGTTCTCCAACAAAGATGGGTGACTACATTATTTAGCGCTGTAGTCGCCTAAACAAACAGATACTATATTTATACCATTGATAAAGCAGTATCTTATGTCTCTTAATCTAGAGACTTCTAAGAAATTCCATGACTTCTGTATAGAACTCTGCTTCTTTAGCAGCACCCGACAGAACAATCCTAACTCTGGACCCGCAATACCTTAGTATTTATCTTCGATGTTCCGCCAGTATTCTCAGCGATAACTTCCTGGCATACAAGGCATTTCACTTCTGTTGCCGGTTTGCTGAAAATATTCTGCTCATTATTGCATTTCTTGCACTTGACTGTCAAAAATTTTCCTGTAATATCACTCACCTGCTTCTTATCTATATGTATATCATCTTTTAATCTCAAACTTCTTTGCGCGAAGAGCCACTCGCCCCTGGTTCTTCTTGCTGCATTCTTTGCATTTATACCTGAGCATTATCTTATGCGATGTCTTTGCCCCGAACTTCGACCCATGTTCTATTTTGGGATAAGGAGACCCGCCATATCCTTTATGGAGGTAACCTGTCTTCCTTCTCGTGCCCTGCTTGAGCGCACTTCCCGACCTTCGCCCGGCTGTCTTCACCTGCTCGACAGTCTGCGAAGTGTGCTTCTTGCACGAAGGGCAATATCTCATAACTTCTTTTGGTACATTGATTTCAATCACCAGTAATCCAGTAATCATAAATTGATAATCTCAGCGACATCAATCCAATTTATCCAGTTTAAATACAATATATGTATTACATACTTTTATAAAATTAATGTCTATCTCGCCCCACATCTTCTGCTTTCCCGTTTTTTACAAAAATGTCAGCAAAATTTTTCGGACATGTTGCAGTCTCACCCGCTTTCCACGGCCCGTAAGTCTTAAGATCTTCGCCCACAAACTCAGGTATATCCTCAATTATCCTGATTTGAGACATACCATCCTCAGAATCGCCCACATCCTCGCTTTCATCCAAAGAACGCGTCTTCCCCCCCGCTGAAGATAACACAGACTCAAGCCCTCTGCGCGCATCCTCAATCCTCTCCCTGACATCCTTAAGCAAATTTTCCTCATCAGGTAGCAGGTTTGCCATCTTCATGCCGGTTCTTGCAGCTTTCAGTGCGCCGCCAACAATTTTCGTCTCCCGCGTATCATAAATAGACTTCACAACAGGCCGTATATTCTCAATCTCCTTCTTCTCCCTGAAACTAAGCTCCTTTCCCCTGTCCTTAATCCTTTTCTTGCGCAAGACATAATCAGAAACAGCCCCGTAAAAGCCGGCATCAAGCTTGCACAGCCCGGCAGAAGACCTCTCTTTCTTCTGGATTTCCCTCAGATACTTAAAAGTAATCATCTCAGACATAGATTACAAATTAGCGCCAAATTAATAAAAATCCATTCATTCCAACAGAAACCAATATGATTCAGGCATCATATAGAACATCAAAAAGCAAACATCTCATAACCCCGGGAAATCACCATATGAGCTTCTTAATCTTCTTCCTTTTCCAGGCAATCAGCCCGAGAAGAACAATGCCTATAAGAGCATACACAAGATAGACGCCTTTTTCCTCAAGCCCGTATATGCTGATGCTCACAGCTTCTTCCGGCATTATGATCGACTCTCCGCCGCCTGTGATCTGCACATATTTCTTCATATCCGGTATCTGGACAGTCACAGGAGTGCCATGCATGCTTAACTGGACTCTCTGTACCGGCGCCTCCATTGACATCTGCTCAACCTGCGCCGCCATAGTCCTCTTTGCACCGCCGACAGCATCAAAATTGATCATTTTATCATAATACACGCGCCTCGGCGTATATGTGATCAGCTTGGCATCCATTTCGGGAGTTACCTTTGTCTTCCAGTAAATAAACGTTTCCGGCAAACCGATTTTAATGTGCACGTTCGTTATAGGCGCCTTATGTTTCGGCAGAACCAGGTTATACGTAGCAT
>JAIWAJ010000177.1:0-3346 GCA_048634435.1 Methanosarcinales archaeon | reverse complement strand
CACTTCTCTTCACAGACGGCATGTGCTTTTGCGCACCCGGCTACCCGCTTGAACAAGTAAAAGACCCCACAGGCGCAGGCGACTCATTTGCAGGAGGCCTTATGGGCTACCTTGCAAGCACAGATGACACATCAGTAGAAAACATAAAAAAAGCAGTAATCTACGGCAGCGCAATCGCCTCATTCAACGCAGAAGACTTCAGCCTGAACAAGCTAAAAAAAATCACTAAAGAAGACGCAGACAAGCGCTACAAAGAATTCGAAAAACTTGTAGAATTTTAACATTTCATCACTGAATTCAAGAACCAGCAACAACTCATACAAAACAAATATTTATTTCTTAGCGCCCAATAAACAACATATCCAGACAAAAGCGCATCCAAAAAGATGATACAATGACAGAGCACAACTCACTCCCCCTACTACCCAACTACGTATCACTTAAAAATGGAGAGATAATAGATAGTAGCATCAATTCTAAAATACCCTCCTCCACCTACAGAGAACTCCCCACAGAATATGACACATCCAAATCATCAGAACCGCAATACACAGCATCATCCACAGAACCATACGACATTGGAAGGACAATTGACTTCACCACAAAATTGGATCCCCTTGACCACACAAAAACAGCTCAAGAAATCCAGCACAGCAAACTCTCAAAAATATACGAGGCAACAATCGCAGCATGCGCAATAGAACCAGAATACTTAAACAAAACACAAATTAGCCTCAAAGACATTGCCGGCTACCTAAAAGAAGACACAGCAGAAATAGAGACCAATAAAATCACCGCACAAATATACAAAGACAAAGCACTATCAGAAGAACAACACAAAGATATCACTAACATAGTTAATGCATATCTCAACTTCCTGCAAGACGCAGGACTAATCGAAACAAAAGAGCTCAGTTACGACAACACAAAAACAGAACTCATCTACCGGATAAAACCCGAAATGCAGGACATTCTTGAAAGCACATACAAAGACACATACCCATCCATGGATGAACTCTCAATAGACGAATCAAACAAACTATACGCAGACTACCTCGAAAGCAAAATAGACGAAAAAGAGCGCAACACACAGATAGCATACACATAAACCACATCAAACCCCGAACAAACCTTTATAAATATATCCCATAATAAATAAAGCTAGCACCATCCGAACCGCGAATTGCCCGCAAACACTACCTCCGGTAGAAGGGGCTGATTCTAAAGAAATAGAAACACGGTTATGTCACATGGAACAAACAAACAGACCAATCCTAGCAACAATCTTAGCCATATTAGCTCTGGTAATTGGCATAATATATACAACCATGGGCCTCTTCATCCTTACAAAAGAAAGCACAGTAGGAATTTTCATGATCGCTTATGGATTATTCATGCTTACTATCGGCTACGGCCTATTCATGTTGAAAAAGTGGATAATAAAAGGGATGACTTGGTTGCTTTCAGCATCCACAATATTAATATTCATCACAATCATATCAAACACTATATTAGGCAATATCGCATTCACAATTGAGAATATGAATCAATGGATGATTGCAAATGCCATGAATATGGTAGTAATCAGCATAAATATACTCTTGTTACAGTACTTCAACAGAGAGGACATAAAAGCATGTTTTGGTGAAGGAAAAAAATCAATATATGAAGAGTTTAAAACCATAATTTTGGGATACATGCGCGTCCTGAAAATCACAAAAAAACCAGCAAACCCGGAATATTCAGCAGCAATAAAAATAACAGGACTGGGGATACTCCTAATCGGAGCCATCGGCCTGATAATATACATAATAGCAAAACTCACAGGATACATACCAAGCTCAATGTAAAAGGTGCATCAAATGCCAATATACACAATAAGAACAACAGTAGGACGTGAAAGAACAGTATTCGACTCACTGGACGCAAAACTAAAAGCCAAGAACCCGGGGGTCAAAGCAATGCTAAGCCCGAACGAACTCAAAGGCTATATCTTCATAGAAGGGGAAGAAGAAGACATCCACAAAGCCATACAAGGCATCCCTCACATCAAAGGGATTATAAACAAGCCGATAAACATAGATGAACTCTCCAACTTCTATTCAACAGAAGTAAAAGAAGTAAAATTCAAAGAAGGCGACATAGTAGAAGTAGTCGGAGGCCCCTTCAAGCGCGAGAAAGCAAAAATCGTAAGAATCGACGAGACAAAAAGAGAAGCCAAGATAGAGCTCGTAGAATCCGCGGTTCCGATACCAATCACAATCAAGCTTGACCTCCTAAAAGCCATCCGCGAATTATAAAGGTAATCACAATGGGACAAAACACAATAGAAACAATAGTAGACGGCGGCAAAGCATCAGCAGGCCCTCCCCTGGGACCCGCGCTGGGCCCAATGGGCGTAGACATAAAATCAGTCATAGATGCAATCAACGAAAAAACAAAAGACTTCGCCGGCATAAAAGTACCTGTAAAAGTCATAATCAACTCAGACACAAAAGAATTCAAAATCGAAACAGGCAGCCCTGCAGTCTCACAGCTCATAAAAAAAGAAGCAAAACTCGAGAAACTCGCAGGCAAATCAGGAGAAGAGCACGTTGCAGACCTGAAAATAGAGCAGATAATCAAGATCGCAAAAATGAAAGAAGACACACTGCCCGCAAAAACAAGAAAAGAGGCAGTAAAGACAATAATAGGCACATGCTTATCATGCGGCGTGCTGGTCGAGGAAAAAGACCCGCGTGAGACAATCAAACTCGTAAACGAAGGCAAATTCGACGAAAAAATCAGGACAGGCAAAACCGAGCTGACAGAAGAGGAACTCAAACAGCTCGAAGAAGAAAAAATCAAAATGAAACAGGAACTCGAAGAAAAAAGGCACGAATACGAGACCGCAGCCGGGCAGATAATCGGCGAAATGAAAGGCAAAGACAAAAAAGAAATAGAAGCAAAACTGAAAGAAGCAAAAATACCACCCGAAATAATCAAGGACATGCTGCCTGAAGAAGAAGAAGAAAAAGAATCAAAAGAAGAGACCAAAGAAGCTGGTGAAACCAAGTGAACGACAACGAACTGAACAACATACTCAAAGAAGCAAGAGATAAGAGTAAAAAAAGAAACTTCACTCAATCAATAGACCTCGCTATAAACACAAAACAGATAGACCTGAAGAAACCACAGAACAAATTCACAGAAGAAATACAACTCCCGAAAGGCCGCGGCAAAGACATAAAAATCGCAGTGATCGGGGACACATTAGTGATTAAATCAAAAAACACAGCAGACGGCCTGATAAACGAAAAGGCCCTGACAACACTTGAAAAAGACAAAAAAGAACTCAAAAAAACAA
>JAIWAJ010000176.1:0-3379 GCA_048634435.1 Methanosarcinales archaeon | reverse complement strand
CGGTTTCATTACCTTCGAAAAACTGCCGCGCAATGTCCTGAATACTTTCTCCTGAAACCCATGCATTGGTAATATTGGCAATTTGCCTTTTTTCAATGCCTTCGCCACCAATCTCTGCAAGGGATTTTAATTGCGGCACCTTTAGCATTATGCCAAATAAATCAGCCAATCCGTTTCCAGAACCAAATAAACTATCCGGAGTCCAGTCTGCTGCTGTAAGTTTTCGTTCCAACTGATTCAAGCCAGCAAAAGCTTCCCCCACACCTTCAGGTGAAAAACCAGTCATGTCTGCTAGTTCTACTTGTCCGGGATTATCAGCCAGTTTTCTTGCATAGTTTCTTGTAGCATCCAAAAGAGCATCTGCTTTTTCTTTACCGTCTTGGGAAGAACTTAACACCCCATAACCATAGGTGTTTCTAAGCAATTGCTCAGTATCAGCAAGAACGGCGTCGAGATTTTTCTTCTCATTCCACAGGTGAGCTACATAGCATCGGAAATCATCCCACTGCTCCCCCTGAATGACCGTACTGAGGTCATTAAGACGTTCATCTTCAAGGTCATTTAGCATAGTGACGAGACGAGACACCAGCGCTCCTGTTGTCTCGCTGACATATCCAGCGATCTTTTCTGGCTTGTTTCCTGCTGCAAGACCTACCACACCGACACTATCATGCCCCATGCGCCCGGCACGACCTACTAAATTCCAAAATTCCCGTGGCGTCATCTCCTTTGAATAGGTGCCATGAGGAACAAAGCGAGAAGATAAAAATACTGATGAGACCGGAAAGTTGATCCCTTGCGCTATTGTGGCTCAACAGCAAACACATCAGCAATCTGGGCAAAGATACCATTCATAGAAAACAACACAAACACAACAATCTACATGTACTACGGGAATGCGGGCGCAAGTTCCGCAAGCAACGGGACAAACACCTTTTTACATTTTGATGATGCGAGTTCTGATAAATCTGCCGATTATAGTTATGTTGGGCAGCCTGAGACAGGAACTGTGGCTGGAGCCATTACACTCAATTGGAATGCAGGCGGTTATTATTGGTTAGATTTTGATGACCAGATAGGATACGCATTAATAGGTTCTGCTCCAGCTGATGTTGAAATACAAGCCGAATTCTGGGTTCCTACTGCTCAAGATAATAATAATCCACAACCGGGGTTATGTTTGCGTCATTCTACAACAGATTGTTATCTTATTAGAGGATTTACAAATGGGCATGACCATGCATCTTTGATTTATGCAACGGGTTCATCGGGTTCTTATGTAGATACAGATACTCCCACGCTGAGTTTAGACAAATGGCAAAGATTTACATTGCGCGTTTATGGAAATACTTTTACAGGTGAAATCTATAATGTTGACGATGAAGTATTGGAATCATCATTAAGTGGAATATCTAACGATAAATCAGCTGCTGGTGATGTTGGATTTTATGCTGCATTTGAGACTGAAACAGATTATTGGAAAATCAGAAACTTAAGAGTCCGCAAATACACCTCCCCTGAGCCAACCGCAAGTGTTGGTAGTGAAGACTCATCAGGTAATTATACTCTATCTGACGGAATCCACAACATAACAGTCTACGCCAACGACGCAGTAGGTAACCTGAACTCAACCATGCATTCATTCACTGTAGACACCCAGGCCCCGGAAGTAACCCTCATAGCCCCCGAAAACAACGCCTATGAATCAACATCTCAAATCGACTTCCAATACACCCCAACCGACAACATAGCCCTAGCCAACTGCTCGATCTGGCTAAACTCAACAGGAACATGGCAAATAAACACCACCGACCCGACCCCCCAGAACGCCTCCCAGAACACAACATCAATAACCTTAGCAGACGGCACCTACATCTGGAACGTACAATGCTACGACAATGCATCAAACGCAGCCTTCAACGAAACCAACTACACCCTGACCGTAGACACCCAGGCCCCGCAAATAAACATAACCTTCCCCACAAACACCACCCATGCAACCACATCCCTCCACCTCAACTTCACCTCCACGGAATGGCCCTTAGACACCTGCTGGTTCGAGCTCAACGGCAACGGCACAAACATAACAATCGAAAACTGCCAGAACGGCACACAATTCACAGCAGAAGATGGCCAAAACAACATCACCTTATGGGCAAACGACAGTGCGAACAACGTAGCACAAGACACAGAATACTTCACAGTCTCAACAATAGACATAAAAATCACAAGATACTTCCAGCCCGACACAATCATCACAGGCGAAAACGAAGCAATCAACGTAACCACAACAGTCCAGGTAAACAAAACCTCAAACAACGTAACCGCCATAAACATCACAGATGAGATCCCCTACGACTTCACCCCACCAGCAAACACAACCGTAACAGTCTGGTTCATAGATGCAAGCGACGCCAACCACAAAACAAACATAACATCCGGCGCAATAATCAACATAACCGACCGCGCAGGCACAAACAACACATGGCTGAACATAACCATATACAACCTCACAGACGCAGGCGCCCCCACCCCCCTGCAGGAAAACGACTCAATCGAACTAAACTATATAATGACCTCATCAAAACTAGACATTGACGAATACCGCACAATGTACACCAACGCAACAGCACAAGACATAGAGAACAACAAAAAACAATCAAGCATCACAAAAAACATCACAGCAGCCGAAAACTTCCTGAGAGCCTACAAAGAGATATGGCACCCCGACCTCTCAGCCCCGAACAACATCTCAGTAAGAATACACATCCTGTCAATCGGCGACCCCTTGACAGAAATACTCCTTGCAGACTACCTCCCCCAGGGCGCAGCCATAACCTCAACCACTGTCACCTACTACAACAAAACAAACGACCAGACTCATAGCCTATACAACGATACCGACTACTATCTTGGCCCTCCCACGCAGGACACCCTCCCCTGCGGCACACCCGCAGACATCTACCACTACAACTTCTCCTACAACTTCACCAGCTGGGACGGCTGGCTCTACAACAACGACACAATCATAATCGAATACAATGTAACAGTCCTCGGCGGCGGCGAATGGATCCTCCCGGCCATCTTAGGCGGCTTCGACCCGGCAGACAAAAAATACCTCAAAACCGAGATGTACACAAGCACAAGCGTCCCGTCATTCGACGTAGTCCTCGAGATGCTCACAGACGTCATCCAAAAAGGCGACATAGCAAAAGCAATACTTCGTATACTCAACGTAGGCGGCCCAAAAGCAAAGGTAGACGTATTCGTAGTCTACTCCATAAAAGACTTCAACGGCAACATGCTCAACGAAAAATCAGAAACAATTGCAGTAGTAGAAACAAAAGAAAGAGAAATACAGCTAATGACCCCAAAAGAC
>JAIWAJ010000175.1:0-3386 GCA_048634435.1 Methanosarcinales archaeon | reverse complement strand
CGGAAAATGGCCAACATCATGCAGAAGCCCGGCAATTTTCAGCTCAGCCCTTGTCTTCTCATCAAACCCAAGGTTACTTGACAGCGCGCCTGCAAGATACATTGTGCCAAGCGAATGCTCAAACCGCGAGTGGGTTGCGCATGGATATACGAGGTTGGCAAACCCCATCTGCCTTATGCGCCGCAGCCTCTGGACAGCAGGGCTGTCAATTAGCCCGACTTCAAAATCGCTCACTTCTATATCCTGATGTATAGAATCTTTGATAGTGTGCATGATATCAGGAATTATTTTGTGAGCAACATTTATATACTATAAATATCTATAAGATATGTAATACTTTTAGCTAATCGGGGGTTGTTATTATGAAACATTTAAACAGGGGATTTGTAATTTTGATGGTGGCTGTATTTGTCATGAGTATGGCGCCACCTGCTTTTGCGCCGGACCTTTCAGATGGGACAATCCGCTCAGACCTTCATGTGGAAACAGTTTCTGCAGGAAAAACGCGACTAGTAAGTGCCGATGCAAGGCTCAGCAGGTGTGTGAACTTCCTTTCAAAAAACAATCTGGATGACACGCCGAGAATAACATGTGCAAGACTTCTAAAAAAGGAGCTAAACTGCATTGAGTTTCTGAAAAGCAAAGGCGTAGACGATGCAGTATCCAAATGTGACGGACTGCTTAAAACTGTAAGAGTAGTGACAACTAGGGTAACTCCCCAAAACACTGGTGTAGACATTGCGCAGCGCCGCCTGATCACTGCACGGCGCATCGCCACAGCATCAGGGGACGCCAAATTCGTAGACAACCTCCCGGAAGGCAAAGCAGACATATTTGCAAGGCTTCCAAGAGCAGAGCAAGAGAAAATACTCACTATGGATACGCAAGAGAGACTAAAGAAGATTAACAGCTACAGACTCGAGCCAGTAAAAAAGGACATGCTGTACAAAAAAAGAGTTATTGCCAAGGCTAAACTGAACGCTGCAAAACAAAAATATGTTCGGGCCAAAAATGAGTACATTAGAATAAACAGGATATACAACCAGAAGAAAAAATTGTTCCTTGAGACCAAAGAAAAATTAAAAGAATGCGAAGGCCAGGACACAGAAGAATGCAACGAATTAAGAAAACAGATCCAAGAGCATGCAAAAGAATATGTCATTAATGGCGCAAAAATGGCAATAGAGCATCTTGAGAAAATCAAAAGCACTGTAGAGTCTGCTGAAAACATGGATGAAGAGAGAGCCGCAGAAATTGTTGCTGAGATTGACAAGGCATCTCATAAACTAAAGGATGCTATTGAAAAGGCGGAGAAGGCTGAGACTAAAGAGGAGCTGCAAGTTGCTGCAAAGGAAATCAGCGAGGTGTGGAAAAAAATCAAGCATGCGCAGAAAGTGCATGTTGCAAGAGTTGTCCATTCAGGCATGTGGAATATTATCAAAAAAAGCGAGCAGCTTGAAAAGAGAATGAGTGATACTCTTGCAAGAATGGAGGAAAACGGAATTGAAGTAGATGATATTGATGCCAAGGTTGACAGGTTCAGCGAGAAGATTAGTGCTGCAAAAGACAAGCACGCAAGATCTGAAGAACTGATCAAAGAGGCAAGAAAGCTAAAGACTGACAATCCAGATGAAAACGAAATAAAAGCTGTAAGTGAGCAAGTAAGCCAGGCAAGAAAATCCCTTGCAGAGGCTCACAATGACATAAAAGATGCTTATAAACTGTTTGTACAAATTCTGAGAGACATACATACTGCCGGTGGCAGGATAACACCTGAAAGCGATGCTGCAGGCGAAGAAGGGCTTGCAGCTGATGAAGTATATGAAGTTGTTGATACTACAGCTGAGGATAGTGATGATAACGGAAGCGGAGAATCAGAAGATACACCAGATGCTGAGAGCGGCAGTGATGAGGACGATGACGAGACTGTTACGACAGAGACTGTGCAGTTAAGTGAGATAGAAAACCCCGACTGCTGGGCAGACAAGCCCGATTATACCCCCGGCGCTGACAAAGGATACTTCATCTGGCAGGGCAAATGCGCCAACTTCTGGTGGGTTGACTGGAGCGGAGACACAAAAGATGATTTGAAGAAGCTTTTGAAATGCATCAGGGAGCGCAGGAATTCAGTTACAACCACTGTTGACGAAGTGGCAGAAGACACAGAGGCGCTTGATGAAGCACTCGAGACTGCCGATGAGATAATAGATGAAGCATCAGACAGCGCAGGAACCGAAATAACCGGTGAAGTTGTAGACGCGCCGGAACTTACCGATGAACAGTTCTGCACTGAGATGACGCTTGAGGAATTCAGGGAACTGCGCAGGAAACTCCTATACCCTGTTAGTGGAACCATAACAAGCAACGGAAAGATATTTGACATCGGCGTAAGGAGATTCGACGGTTATGACAGCCTGAACTTCAACGATAATGAAATTGAATTTAAGGCGCGTGTCGGGCCGCACTTTGATGGGCTCTTCTTCAGGACAGCCGGTGATGAAGTCAAATTCGAACTCTCATTTGACGGGGAAACAGGCACAGATATGATATATATTGGAAAAGACCAAACAAACCCCGACACTAACCCATTTGAGCTTGAAGGAACGCCGGCTAAGAAGCCGCCTGTTTGCAGCAGCGCACAAATTATACATAACAAGAGATGCGTAAACAGGGTAAAGAACAAGCTTGTCAAAGCAGACGGGATTGAATAAGGAGGGTGATGCATTATGAATAAAATGACGATTGTTTTGATGGCGGCATTGATTGTAGCAGTTCTGTTTGTTTCAGGATGCGCAAAAGATGACACCGGTAGTGGCACAGACGATACAGGTATTGATGACACAAAGCCGCCGGAAGTCCCAAAAGACGCACTGAGTCAGGAAGTTTCAGAGGATATCAGTGACGTCGACAGCGCAGGCACCGAACTGGACGACGCTGATGTCGAGAACCTCGACGAAGAGTTTGAGAACATTGACTGGAATTAATGAAAGGGCTGTTCTGCCCCTGTTTTTTCTTTTTTTATCTGTACCCTTCTGTTCTTCAAACATACTTTTATATAATTTAGTCATTTTACT
Source organism: Methanosarcinales archaeon (assembly GCA_048634435.1). Taxonomy (GTDB): domain Archaea; phylum EX4484-52; class EX4484-52; order EX4484-52; family B79-G9; genus B79-G9. The sequence goes on along the minus strand of JAIWAJ010000175.1, from coordinate 312 downwards.
TTGATGTGCAAAAAAAACATGATGTTGAGATAAACATGACCTACCAGATAATCATCACAGAAAAGCCCAGCGCCGCCCGAAAAATCAGCGCCGCACTTGCAGAAGGCGCTATAAAAAACGAAAAAAAGCGCGGGATTACCTACCACGAGTTCAAACACAGTGGGAAAGACATAGTAGTCGTACCCGCAGTAGGTCACCTCTACGGCCTTCGCCAGATAACAAAAGACTGGACATACCCTGTCTTCAATGTCGAATGGGCGCCGACAAGCGAGATAGACAAAGGCGCATCCTACTCAAAAAAATACCTTGAAA
>JAIWAJ010000174.1:0-3391 GCA_048634435.1 Methanosarcinales archaeon | reverse complement strand
TCGTGAGCTTTAATGCGCCGAGGGGGCAGAAATTGATGCATATTGCGCATTCTGTGCATTTGCTTTCATCGATTTCTATTGCCATGTTTCTTAGAGTGAGCGCATCTTTCGGGCATATTGAAACGCATCCGCCGCATGATAAGCATTTGCTTTTGTCGACTTTTAATGTCACATAAATCACCTGCTTGTCTCTCTTGTATCTCCTGAATTATCTCTTTATAGAATATTGTTAAAAATTAATAAAACTAACTGATGATTGCGTGCAATAAGGCGCGTCTTATATGTTTGTGCAATGCATGGATGCATGCTTCGCTCAAGCACAGTAATGCGCAGTCTTTTGTGATATTCGTCAGGCTCACGTCCACCCCGTTTATTGTTTGTGGTTGCGCTTATTCTGCTTATTTCTGACCAGACGAATATCTGTGGCATCAGAAAAGATATCATCTTTTCATATACACCCAGTTCTCAAATACTTTTCGGTATTTAGCATCATTCATTTTCTCAAAAAGATATGTAAACATCATTTTGTTGAGCTTACAATCAAAACTCTTTGGAGTTTGACCAACAATGCTTTTGAAATCAGAGAAGGTCCTACAAGCACATGAATGACAATATGGGCTAAAAACACATGTATCGCATAAAGGATAAAACTCTGTTGATCTTGTCCTTAACTCTAATGTGTTTAAAAGTACTTCTTGGCAGCTATTATTGACAGTTCCTATTTTAAATTCAGGAATGCTTTTTGACAAATCGCACGCGTGAATGGAACCGTCACAGGTAAAAGAGAGTTGTGAAATGCCTGCACCGCAGGGCCTCCGCATACACATGTATGGACGGTAAGGGGTTTACATATTTCGCAACATACGCTGCGCCATGGCATCATATACTTCACTTCCTTTTTCAGATAGAGTTATCAGGTATTCTACAGCATCTTTCCAGAACTCAAAAAAATCTTCTGCCTTAATGATGTCTTTTTTATTGTTGGCCCGGCCAATTGGATTAACAGGCCTTGACAGGAACACATCACAACCCATTTTTATATATTCATCGATAATGCTTTTTGCGCCATATTGCAAACTCAGCCTGGTAATTGTGGGCAAAAGATTTACTCTCTTTCTTCTTTCCTTAAAATAATCAACCCACTTTACTACAATATCATAAGACCCCGCACCATCCAGATACTTTCTTTGCTGATCATGCAATTCCTTTGGACCATCGAAAGAAGAGCAAATTCCAATCTTTTCCTGCATTATGTATTTTGCTATATCTTCGTCCATCAAGACCAGATTCGTTACAATCCTTCTCGAAATTATTCTTTTATTTTTGAAATTTGCCATTCTGGTATCGATGTTTGTTAGAAATTGCTGAATTTGATCAAATCTCACCAGAGGTTCGCCGCCCTGGAATTCGATACTGATTTTCTCGAAAGGCAGCTCGCTTATAAATTCCGAAGTAGATTTCAGGATGTCTTCGTCCATATCAGAGCCGGTGAAATCAGGAGGATTTGCTGATGCAAGACAATAGGTACATCTCAGAGGACAGCGATTTGTTATGTTTATTGTGCATAGTATATTTTTAGTTTTCAAAAACAAGTAATTTGCAGAGTATCTGTTGACTATCTGTTTTACGTTTTGCTTGGTTATAATTATTCCCGTATTCTCCAGTGTATCAAAAAGAGTCTTATTCTCGGAAAATGTGTTGTGTATTAGCTGACCATATTCATCATCATCCAGCATTAGCCAACATCCATGTCGTGTGGTGACCAATATTTTGTTTTCATTGAGCCGTTTGCTGAAATACTCATTTAGTGAATACACTTTCTCATCTTTAACCTGCGGGCAAATTTGCATATTATCCCCGTATCGGCTTTAACTCATCTGTGCCGTAATATTTGTAATAATTATACCATGTCCCTGAACAATTACTCTTATAAATGCATGGAGCACACTTATCAGCTGTTCCATAAAACAAGCTAACGCTCGAACTCTCTTCTTCAGGGCTTTTGCACATTATCGTTGTCCTGTTCTTCAATCCTACGTATTCCCTGTAGCTTTCATCAAAAAGACACAGGGGTATAGAGAAAATCCTTATTTTCAGATTATACTTATTGGCACAATCTATTGCCTTTTGGACATAAGGTATACAATCCGGTAATTTATATGCGAGAGAATCTCTGTCTTCCAGCGCCTTTCCAGATATGTCTAAACCATTAATCGTTATTCCTTCGCATTCCGGAAATGTCTGAGCTACGAATTCTACGAATTCCGGCATTTTTCGATAGTTCACCTTACTTAATACAACTTTTATGACCACATTGAGCCGGTACTCGTAAAGGTTTGATATTCCCTGGACTGTCTCGTTGAAGCTTCCTTTTCTCTGGCTGATTTTGTCGTGCAGTTCTGCATTGTGCCCGTGAAGCGCCACCATTATTGATTGTGGCGGAAACTCAGCCAATTTGCTCACAAAGTTAAGGTCTGAAAATCTTCGTCCATTACTGAGCAATATGTACGGGATATTAATTTGAGTATATAAATATTCAATTAAGTAGAGCAAATCGGGCCTTATTGTTGGCTCGCCTCCCGAAATTTCCATTTCAATATTTTTGTAATTACGATATCTCTCAAAAAATGCAATTACTTCCTGTGTGGACATATTTTTTGTCCTTCTTTCACAATCTACAGCGCAATGCAGGCAGTTATTATTGCATGCATAACCCATTGAAAAATATATTCTATCTTTCATTTTTTTCATTATATCTACCTATTTGTCAGAAATAATATTTTTCAGGGTGAAACATTTGAATGGTCGTCATAATCACGCCAAGCATGGTCCCACCAGCAATGATTTCCCCATTCGATGTCATCTATTCCGAAATCCTGCGAGATTATGTTGGTGTTAGTTATGACTCCATCATCACATGTGGGCTGTGCATGCGCTTCATGATGCATTGCAGATAAAGTTCCTGCGACTGCCCCCAAAAGAACCAGACCGTTGATTACTCCTGTTTTTTCTTCCTCTGAAAGTTTCCAAAAACCATCTTTTCTTCTCTTTTTAAGCTTATCGTGAATGTTCATCAGAATCACAATTATCCTTCTTATCGTCTTTTTCTTCTTTTTCATTTGCATCTGATTGTAGAGATAGAGGAATCATATTCTTCAATGCAGCTCCAATCAGTGCATTTCTCGTGTCAGCATATCTTCTTGCCTGGGTTTCCTCGACGTTTGCGTGTATCAACTCAGCAAAGAATGTATTCACGAGTTCTTCCATGTCTTCTTTGCATGCCTTGTCTTCTGGCTTTAGCTTGAATTTGACAAATATCTCTGATAAAGGGTCTCCTTCCACAATCACGTTGAAATCGTCAATAAAGCGGTAAGTTGCTCTCATTACAACG
>JAIWAJ010000173.1:0-3427 GCA_048634435.1 Methanosarcinales archaeon | reverse complement strand
TGTTTAGTATTTTATGCGGAAAAAGGAATGATTTATAGTAAAAGTCATAACTATTTGGACTAATGACTTTTCCATATAGATTAAGGTCTATTGGTTTTTGGTTATGTTTGTCCATTTATTAACGACCTTAACTATAGTCTCAAGAACATACCATAGGTGATATCACGCAACTAAGAGGGCTCCTGAGAAGAAGATATGAAGAATCAGAACTGCACAAGAAGATGATTGAAGAAGAAATCGCACGCTTCAAAATCGCTGACAGCAAAAAAATCCTGGTCCTTCCTGAACTAAAAGGCATACAGAACACAAACATCACTTATCCCCTGGTACCCCCATTTGCATACGCCCGGATATCATGGGATGTGGAAGAACAGTCACTAATCTACAAAGTGAACCAGCCAGAACTTAACGAAGAAGAAAAAGAATTATTAAACATAATAACCAAAGGACTGACAAAAACACTTGAAATGAACATCAACACTCTAAAAGAAAGAGAGTCCCTCCTAAGCTACATTCAGGGAAAAACAAACGACATCATTAAAGAATACGGGACAATATTAAAGCCTGGCCAGTACACAAGGCTGATGTACTACATCTACATCAATTTTGTGGGCATTAACGAGCTTGAGCCCTTGATGCATGACTCTTATATCGAGGATATTGGCTGCGACGGAATAAATGTATCCCTTTACGTCACTCACAAAAAATACGGCAATATCAAAACAAATATCAGCTTTAATAAGAAAGAACATTTGCAGGAATTTGTCACCAAGCTCGCCGAAAGGTGTGGAAAATACATTTCTTATGCTGAACCGATACTGGACGGCACTTTACCCGACGGTTCAAGAGTTAACGCAACACTTGCCTCTGATGTAACCACAAGGGGCCCTACATTCTCAATCAGGAAATTCAGAAAGATACCTTACAGCATAATAGATCTCATGCGGCTGAAAACAGCAACATCTGAAGAATTCGCATACATCTGGTACATAATAGAGCACAAATCAAACATATTGATCTGTGGAGGGACCGGAGCAGGAAAGACCTCGTTCCTGAACGCCATCGTTTCATTCATACCGCCGGAAGACAAAATCATCTCGATTGAAGACACGCAGGAACTGAACCTGCCGCACGAAAACTGGATACCTTGCGTATCAAGAATCTCGTTTGGCACCAGTAACATAAAAGGAGAAAAATACGGAGAAGTCACCATGTTCAGCCTGCTCAAAGAATCATTCAGGCAAAACCCGGATTACGTAATTGTCGGCGAAGTAAGAGGCGTTGAAGCCTCTGTCCTCTTCCAGGGCATGGCATCGGGCCACCCATCATTTGGAACAATCCATGGAGGCTCTGTAGACGACATTATTAAGAGGATGCAGACCCGCCCAATAAATTTATCGCCAAGCCTCCTGGAAACTTTAGACGTTGTATTTGTTGTAAGCCGCGCCGTACAATTCGGGAAAAGCTCCAGAAGACTAAAGAGTGTCTGTGAAATCGAAAGCATCGATTCCTCATCTGGAAGGGCGCGACTTATCAAAAGCTTCCAATGGAGTCCCGGAGACGACAGGCACGAGAAGCACAAAAGCTATGTCCTTGAAAAAATAAGCGCAGACTACGGCATTCCCATAAACGAGATGATAAGAGAAATAGAAGACAGGAAACTCGTACTTGAATGGCTGCAGCGAAAAAAAATAAGCAACTTCACAGAGGTTTCCCTCTACATCTCAAAGTACTACAAAAATAAAGACAGTATAATGACACAGGTCAAAAAAGACATTCCACAGGAGAATGCAAAAGAAGATATAATCACAACTCATAGCTTTAGTACTATACCCTCATGAGTTACCTCATATTCCACCCAGACTCTCTTATGTGTTGTATACCTCATCTTCGATACCCTCAAATATCTCTTGTCTTCCTCAAATTTCATTTCGATTAATCCATCCGTAAGATAATTCAGGGTTGAAACAACTTTATCATCATGTACGCCCTCCTCAAGCGTAAGAAACACTATTGAGCCATTAGAGTTTGACTTTGCAATAAAATCCTGCAAAAAAAGAGGCACCATTTTCGGATCTGAATACAAAAACAGCGTTGATATAGAATCTGCAACTAACCGTTTGCTCTCCTTGCCCAGATCGCGCAGCAAATCCGTAAAAACCATATTAAGCTGATTCAGGTCAGACAAACCATCCACTGCGTACATGGAATTGCAGCCGCTTCCTATCCTCCACGAAAAGCAATCAAGAAAAGTCAGGTCTGCATCACTATGCCATCCGAAACACTTCATTGACCGCTTGATCGTTTCAGGACGCGTATCAAAAGTAACAAATACACACTTCTCCCCAAGCTCAATTCCTTTATTTAACATCTGTTCGCAGAAGATGGTCTTCCCGACACCCGGCGGACCAATCAACAAAATAGTTGAATTTGCTGGAAACCCCCCTTCGATTAACTTATCAAAATTCTTAATTCCTGACAGTTCGCGCATAAACACACCATAATTGTTCTAACAAACCCGCGCTACAAACTCGCAGTAATCATCTCCCAATCCACCGCAAAGAGTCTCCCTCACAATCACTCTCTTCTTAAGTTTCGATTCAAGAAACCCTGCGATTATTCCTGCCTCAAAGTAGCATATTTGCCTGTCCAAAGAGCGCATATTGCTGCAAGTGCTGCAACCCTCCAGCCTGTAAACATATCTGGTATCCGACCCGCCGATCAGCTTTAGCTTTCCAATACCCGAATCACGAAAAAAATCCTCAAGAAATCTACTCGCCGCCTCAAACTCATCAGAGCTGCACTTCTCAGACAAAGAATTCTTGGCAAATTTCTTGCCCGCCATATAAAGCGCTGAAAAATAACCTACACTCAGCCATTCCAATGAATAGACCATCAATCGCTTTGAAATATCGCCGCGTGACTTCTTATCTTTAAAGAACACATCAAGCTCATAATCAATCGTTCTTTTCCAAGCTTCTTCCATTATAACCACCATCTTTCCAAAATTTGACCTCACACCTTATGCGAATAATAGAGCCGGTAAAAACCGCCCAACAGCAAAACCGAGCCCACTATTGAAACAACCAGGGAATAATCCCCGCTCATACCAACATTTGTCAATGCTTCCATAAATTCACCTGCTGCAAAAATCAGGAACCCTACAGAAATCACAGCCCAGTACCTCTCAATCTCAGGAAAAAAAGAAGAATATTTATATATAAACCATGCGACCAGCACAAACAAGGTCCCTGTAACCAGACTGCTCATGAAAAGTACATCATACATTCCTTGTTTCCTCCTCGATTTTGTAGACAGCATATAATGCCAATGCCGGACCAATCGGCTGGATTATCGCATAAAAAATATCAAACAACTCTATATTCAGATAAAAGTCCACAAGCGGCAGGACAGCATCCGACACCCA
>JAIWAJ010000172.1:0-3358 GCA_048634435.1 Methanosarcinales archaeon | reverse complement strand
TACACATAAGAGAAACCGCGAATTATGTACTCGACATTATCGGACGTAATCTTTAGTCAACTGACAATCATGTTTTTTCTGCGTCATTAATCGGTTTTTGTTATGTGTACAATAATCCTCTTTTACAAGATGCTAGAAGATTATCCAGTAATTCTTGCAGAAAACAGGGATACTCGCATGGGTTCAGTAGAAATACCGCCATCCTGCGTGTCAGTAGATCCAAAAATATATTGCGCGATCGATGAATATTCACAAGGAACATGGTTTGGCTTAAATGAATACGGTGTTGTAGTAGGATTAAGCAACCTTTACTCCAATAGAAAACAAGGAGAATCAACTCATTCAACTCATTTAAGGGGCGAATTATGCCTGGATGCATTAAAACAATCAACAGCAGAAGAAGTATCAGAATATTTAAGCGAGACATTTGACCCTGCGAAATATTCTCAGTTAAATATGATATCAGCAGACGCAGACAGTGCTTTCATTTTAAAGTGCGATGAGAACACAGAAATAATAGAATTGAAACCCGGCATCCACGTATTAACAAATTACAATTTTGGACATGAACCTGCAACATCCATGGCTCTTGATTTGATGGTAGATTCAAAACATAGAAGAGACAGGGCTACTGAATTAATAGAAGGTTACCTGATAGAAGATTACCGGATAAAAGATATTGAGAGTGCAATAAATATATTAAAAATAGTACTCAGTGACCATGAGGAAGCAGATTATCTAGGCGGGTCAAAATATAAAGAATATTTTACAATATGTTGCCACGGTAATGAAAATTATCCCTGGGAAACAAAATCATCTTCAATAATTGCCTTACCAGAAGGCGGACCTGAAAATAGTATCTACTTATATGCCGACGGGAATCCTTGTAACATAGACTACGCCGATTGTTCCTCAATTTTGAAAAAGAAAGCTTAATCTAAGTGTTTTACTCTTTTTCAACAGCCTTATTCAGCTCAGCAACCAGCTTATCAGCATCAACACCATGCGCAGCCGCCCCCTGTTCAATATTCTCAAACCGCGCAGCAATGCACCCGATGCAGTGAAGCCCATGCTCTGCAAACACAGAAACTGTCTCTGGATACTTCTCAACAACTTCCGTAATCGGCATCTTTTTCGTAATTTTCACATCAGACATAACATCACTTTTAATGGTTGAAGCTTCGCACTTGAGTGCGGGGTGCGAAACCTTAAAAGGCTTGAAACCGAACAATATGCCACGGATTTAGTCCGTGGCCGCATGGGGGTTTCATGACCTTCTCTTCTTCATGCCTTTCGCCCTGAACAACATATAACTTGCAGGATTTTTAAATCTTGGGCACAGGTTATCAGGAGTGCATACTAATATATCTTTGTAATATCCCTTGTTCTCGCAATTAGGCGGCGGAAAAATCTCAGTCCTCTTTTTTGCATAATTCAGCTGCCCCCGGATATAAGAATCATCAATCGGCTCAGGATTTTTCTCATTCCATTCCTTTAATCTTTCCTCAATCTCCTTCCACTCCCACCCGGCACTCCTGAGGAAATTAATCAGGATAAATACAGCCCTTTTTCGCCCGTCTTTCAGCCCCTTAAAAATATTATTGATGCATGGCGGAAAAAACTCTTCAGGAATTTTATCAGTAACTCCATATTTTATATCTGTTTTCAGTTTTTCAATATCCTTTGCCAGATTTTCAATCTCTGTTTGGTCTGAAATCACCTTGCTCGCCCTCTGCTCCACAAATACACCCTCTTTTTCTACTTTTTCCTTAGTATCCCGTATAAATGCCCCACGGGCTCTCATGTGACTCCTAAGCTTATCAGTCCTTTTATCCCTCTTACTCTCTTTTTTATCTTCCTCACAAGTATAATCAAGCGCCTCCATAACCAGATCAAGCGCCTCATTCTCCTTAAAACCATCCATAAACCCCATATCACCCCGCACATTCTTTGGCTTTGCATCCTCTGCCTTAAATCTGTCCAGCTTATCAATATCTATAGGCAGGCTCACAAGCCATGTCTTCTCATTAAACGAGTAAGGCATACGGAACAAATGCCGAAATGACCAGTTATGCTCCACCTCAAGTATGCTGTACGGGTCACCATTCATCTTACTCTTCAGGGATTCATCATAATCAACCAGCGCCTCCACAAGCCCCTTGCGTATATAATCGCGCAGGTAATCAGCAATCTTCTGCAGCAAAAGAGGATACTGCACCTCAAGGGGCAAAAAATTCACTTTCTCTGGCAGGGACTTGCATGAAACCCCGATATGAAACCCTCTTCTACCTGAGAATTTCAAAGAAACATTATGCACCCCATGAGCAGCCAGTGCTTCAACCATCAGCTTTGCTGCAATCCTTCCATGCTCAAGGTCTTCATTTGCATCAATATCAAAGAAAATATCCCACCCGGTCCTGATATCATCCATATCTTTCTTATTCATGTTATTAGAAAGCAAAAGCGGGTTGCTCCAGTGCTCCAAAGAACAATGAAAAGACGTCGCACCCTTCCTGACCAGATATTCAATATCGCCCCTAAACTGCGCAGATGCAGGTCTCCTGCCGAACTGGTTACCCCTGAACACAGGAATAACCTCGCGCCCCTCGCACAAAGCAAATATCCTGTCAATAATCTCCGGGCGAAGATAATATTCCATGACCTCTTTAATCCTTGCAGCATCAATATCCATAATCTCCACAACAATTAATCGTGAAAATACATATTTGAATATATCGTACCGGAAGACAAAATTCAATTCAGCAGAAGAGACACAGGCAGGTTTATTAAAAAACTATATATACAACATCTGCCAATAATTAATACATGAAACTGGATTTCAGAAAAGCACTGGCTTTATCATTTAAATACTCTATCAGTATACGTAAATTGCCATATTATTTCCTGTTCCAGATATTTGCATTGCTTCTGATATTTAGTCCGTTACTCAATTTAATAGAGACTTCTCATGATAGCGGTCTATTCCAGAACAAAATCCCTGACCCGCACATAGTCGATTTTATCGTTGAATCTTTCGGCTACTTCTTTTTAGCCATCGTATTGGTCCTGATTATCAGTTCTGTTGTGACACCGACCCTCATATATAATTATGTGCAATACAGGAACAAAAAAGATGATAGCCTGAAGTACAGTTTTAATCAGGCGAAACCGCACATCTTGACTGTTTTTGGTGCATTTATAACTCTGGCTTTTTTAATAAACATAATAAGCGGAATTCTCTCAATGATAGCCAGCACTCTTGGAAGCATAGTATCCATTTTGATGACTCTTGCTTTTCTATTTGTAATCCCGGATATCATTATTAGAAAAAGCAGTATTTCAAAAAGCTTGGCTTCAT
>JAIWAJ010000171.1:0-3479 GCA_048634435.1 Methanosarcinales archaeon | reverse complement strand
CTGTCTGAAAAGACAGGGCTGCTCTTAAAATCAATGTCCTTATAACCCAAAACATCACCCAGCTTATGAAAAAATGATTCCGGGCCAAGTGAGAAGCTTGGCAGATTACTGTCATTAAGCTGCGCAGAGGCAACTGTCTGAGAATAAGTTGTAGAACTCCTGCCTCCGCCGACCGTGTATCTGTAATCAAAAACAGTCCAGTGGATGCGATCCATTTCCCCTTTCGTGATATTGTATGCTTTGCGCCCATATCCCCTGCTAAAAAGCTTCAGGACACCTAATGAAGACAAAAGACTATTATCACTATCAGGACTAAAAGAGAACCCCATTCTTCCAGCGGATTTTTTTAATCCTTCTCTTCTTTTTTTCTCAGACCTGTAGGCTATCATGACAACTAGAGCAACAGGGGCAAGAACCAGAATCAAAATAAAGTAGGGCTCCATTTATATCACGTTATCGTGCTGGTAAAATATATTAGGCTGTGTGCATATAAAGCTTTTGTGTGAAATATTTTGAGTGTTGGTGCTGTAATTGAACATAAAAAACGAGATACGTGTCATCGGGTTTGACGACGGACCATTTAAGCATATAAAAGGAGAAAAGGTCCTCATAGTAGGCGTCATTCTAAGGGCAAAGGAGTATCTTGACGGGGTCCTGAGCACTTGTGTGACTGTCGACAGCCTTGATGCTACAGGCAGGATAACAGAGTTAATCAACAACTCAAAGCATTACGGGCAGCTGCGCGTAATTCTTTTTGACGGCCTTGCAGTTGCAGGGTTTAACCTGATTGATATACAGAAGGTAAATGAGATGACTGGCAAACCTGTGATTGCAGTCACTGCCACAAGACCGGATCGTGCGCAGTTCAAAAACGCGCTGAAAAACCTTGATAGGTACGAAGAGCGAATCGATATTGTTGAGCGCGCAGGTGAAGTATGCTCAATGGTAATCAATGAAAAAACAATCTACTTCCAGTATGCAGGCATCACAGAAAAAGATGCAGAAACAATACTTAAAAAAGCATCTGTACGAGGCGCAATCCCGGAGGCAATAAGGATGGCGCACCTCATAGCAGGAGGCATCGTAGGCGGCGAATCGCGCGGAAGGCCCTAAACCTCAACAATATCCCCTTCTTTTGGGATTATGAGCGCGCCTTTATATGCTTTCCTGACTTCCTCTTCAATTGCAGCGGTGTCTCGTGAATCGCGCCCAATGTGCACCAAAAAAAGCGCCTTGCATCCTGAATTTGCGGCGCACAGGCCACAGGAAAGAAACGATGAATGACCTGAAAGCCCTTTTGCCTCTTTCTCCATTTGCGATGCATAAGCCTCATGCACCAAGATATCAGCATCTTTTGCAAGTTCTACAATTTCTGCGCAATAGCTGGTGTCTCCTGAATACACAAGTGATTTTGACTTATGCTCAATGCGAAGAGCATAGGATGAATCAGCATGACTGGCCTTTGCAAAAGAAAGTATTGCGCTGTTAATCTCAAGTTCAGATTCACTGTCAATTTCCTTAAACACAAGCTCAAACCCTAGCTTGTCAATGTAGCCTGCATATGCTAGTTCTGTGATGTCTTTTACATATTTTTCAGTGCCTCTCGCGCCAACAATCACAAGCGGCTCATCCCTTTTTTCCTCGCGGTATCTCATAAGCAAAGCAGGCAAGCCGAATGTATGGTCTGCATGAAAATGCGAAATAAAGATAACATTTATCTTATTGTAAGTACCATCTCTCCAAAGATATTGCACAGAAGAATAGCCGCAGTCAATTAAAAGCTCAGCATCTTCAATAAAAAGACTGGTGTTTGAATGGTTCCCGTCAAAAGCTTCCCCAACACCAATAAACTTTATTTTCATAAACCCTTTTTTAGCAACCCTAATTTTATAAATTTAGATTCCAATAGCAATTATATTGATTTACAGGAGATGATATTATGAACAGAATTGTAGTTCTCACGGGAATACCTGGCAGCGGAAAGACAACAGTGCTTGAGCCGGCGCTATCAGCCCTGAAAAAGAAGGGCATTGAATACAAATCAGTCAACTACGGAACCGTAATGTTTGAGATTGCAAGAGACATGGGGCTCATAAAAGACAGGGACCAGATGCGCAAGCTTGACCCTGAAAAACAAAAAAAGATACAGAGAGCTGCAGGCAAAAAGATTGCATCAATGGCAACAGCATCATCAGTCATTGTGGATACGCACTGCACGATCAATACGCCCAGAGGATACCTCCCTGGCCTGCCCGAATGGGTTCTGAAGGAAATCATGCCAGACACCATCATCTTGGTAGAAACTGATGCAAAAGAAATTGCAAAAAGAAGAAACAAGGATGCAACAAGGGTGAGAGATAAGGAAAGTGAAGAGGAAATTGATGAGCACCAGAGAATGAACAGGTACGCTGCTGTTTCTTACGGGGTACTTACAGGGTCAACTACCAAGATAGTTTATAATAATGATAAAAAACTGGATGAGGCTGCGAGGGACTTAGCAAAGGTTTTAGGTTAGGTTGAGTTGAAAGAATGCGATGAATTTTATATGGTCATTGGGGCAAAAGAAAAAGAAGATATTGAGCGATTAGTCAATGAATATGGTGGAATTGGTAAAAGCGAAGTGCAACGTTTTGAGAGGTACGGAACAATCTGTAAAGTAAATGTTTTGATGGTGACTAATTGATTAGTTATAGTTAAGTAGTCATAAAATAGAAAGAAATATAAATATGAAATATCTTATTCTAAACATGCCTACAAGTCATGAAAAATTAAAAGAACAACTTGCTAAAGTTGTTGAAGGAATAAACAACGGTAGCATCAAATACCATCCACCACAGAAAAAACATTCATGTGGCTTAGCCTGTCTAAAATGTTTGAGCGAAGATCCGTATTATAAAGAATTAACATCCAATCCCGTGGTCGCATCTTATAGAGAAGACGATCATTGGGTTACAGTTTATTTTCACGAAGAATGTTTAAAAGAGTTATTAGGAATCAAATAATCAAATACTTGTCTGTTATCCCCCGAACAATCTCATCTCCCAATAAACTCAATGACATCTTTTTTAAGCTCGTCAATGGTCTTGCTGTCTGTCTCAAGAACGAGGTCAAAGACATCAAGATCTTTGTCAAGAACATAGCCATACATTCTTTTGTATAATTCTATGTTTTCAATGTCGCGCTTCTTAACTGCTGCAAGCGCTGTATCGAATGCGCTGACATCACGCTTCATGATTCTTTTTGAGCGTGTTTCCTGTGTTGCATTGAGCCATATCTTTATGCCTTTTGCGCCAAGCCACGGCATGGCCCATGAAGTGATGGAAACATTGCCTTCTTCTGCTTTTTTCTTCAGGAAACTGTCAACTTCCTTATCAAAATCAGGATTATTCTTTCTCTCGGAAAGAAACCTCATTCCGTCTTCTGTCTCCCACCAGTCGTCGCCGGAGAAGTGGTATCCTTTTCTCATCGCGATTTCCTTG
>JAIWAJ010000170.1:0-3526 GCA_048634435.1 Methanosarcinales archaeon | reverse complement strand
CTGTTGTTAGGTTGTTCCAGTTGCCGGAGGAGTTGGTCATGGTGATGTTGGGGGCGCCGTCTAGAGAGTAGCCGCACCAGTCGCCTGTTTTGTCTAAGGTGACGTTGAACCAGACTGAACTTGTATCATATGTCTGGTTTAGTGGTGAGGTGATTGATATTGTTGGTGGATTATCTATCTCTAATGTTTTTGAATTCTCAGCATATGATTCCTGATAAGTTGTGTTAACTTTTACAGTATAGTTTCCTGTATCAAGGTTTGAAGTATCCAGGCTGTAATTAAAATTACCATCTGCATCTGTCACAGTTGAGGAATAATTAATTGTTACACTGGATAACTGTGGTGTCTGTGATTGATCACTTGTTGTGAAATATGCAATAAACTGGAAGTATCTGTTTATTGAAGCATTTAATTCTGATGATATATCATTTGTATAATAAGATGCAGATGTGCCATCCGGTCCGGCAAAGCTTTCACCAGAGCATGAGGAATCATCACAGCTTCTTGCCTGTAATGATATGCTGGTTAAAGATGGTGAATTATTATACCAGCCCGCACTTGTCCAGTTTACTTTAACTATTGCATCAATAACCTGGCTGGTGAAATTTCCTGATGAGACATATTCTGAATAAGGGATTGTCCTGTATTTGGGGGTTGTTGTGGAATCAGAGTAAGCTATCATAGCCATGCTATTGTTATCATAAACAACGTCTGCCGGACTGTCGTAAAAATCACCAGAGTCTGTTTCAATTTCAACTAAATTCCCCCACTCTGAGCCGTTCCAGCCCTGAACATTGATGTCATATGTATTATCAGAAGTTACCAGAACCATCTCAGTTGAATCTGGGTTAGATGCAAGATAGATATTGTTTGGTGTGCCGCTTGTACTTTGTGCACTGGCTTCATCACTATAATCAGTGCCATTCCAGAGCCGGTATTTTGGTGTAGCTGTATTATCAGTCCACACAATCATTGCTCTGCTTTGATTATCATAAACTATGTCAACAGGATTAACCCGGGTCGGAGTGGAAACTGTGCTCGTCTCAATTTCCAGTAAATTCCCCCAGACTGAGCCGTTCCAGACCGTGCTTACAGTCTTCCCGAACTCATCTACTGTTACCATGATTGTTTCGTTTGAATTCGGGTCAGAAGCCACCCTGACAAAGTTTCCTATATAAATTTCACCGTCATGTGAAACAGCACTTAACTCACTGCTATAGTCATCCACGGAGGTTGTATTCAGAATAATTTGGGTGTTATTTAATACCGTATTATTATATATCCCAAGAGAAAATGTTGTGTAGTCTTCTGTATTCTGTAATTCCTGATAACTTCCATGCAGTGTCAGATTATTGAACCCCAGCAGGGAATTATTGAGATAGATATAAATCTGGTTGTTGCTGGCATTATTTCCATTGCTTAAATTTACTTTGCCTGTGATATATACATCAGTTCCTGATGTTGTTGAGTTGGGCGAAAGTGTTAATGAGATGTTTGCAGCACTAAGAATAACATCATAACTCAAGAAACTCCTGTAGTCCGGCGCAAAATCATAGCTTTGCGTTGAAGAGCCGGTCTCAAAGGTTACATTAATATTATCTCCCGTTGTTATGTTTAAGTCAGTTAATAAAACAGCTAATTCAATCGTATCTGAATTATTGCTGAAGGAACAGCCGGAGATATTATTGCTTATGTCGGTTGAATTATAGACGTAGCAAACACTTCCGTTAACCTGCACCCTGTAATCGTATCTAATCGCCAGATTTGTATTCGTTTCAGGGGTTGTCTCATTTCCTGTTGAATCATTCTTTGAGATGAATAACCTGTAGTATTCTGTTGAATTAGAGTAATCTAATGAGCCGTTTACCTGAATCAGGGCAAATAGATGAGTGTCATTGTTTGCAAGAGAGATTGCTGAGAGGCCGAAATCGTATGTAGTTGGATAATCGAAGCTAACAGCAGCAGGAATTTCCGCGTAACCTTTACTGCCATCGCCGAGACGGCCATAGAGTTCATAACCCCAGCAATAAGCTGAGCCATTAGCTAAGACACCGCAAGAATGATTATATCCAGCAGAGATGCTTGTGAAATTGTTCGGGGCGATATTCACGGCAACAGGATTCTCGTGCTGAGATACTCCGCCATAGCCAAGCCGACCATAGTCTCCAGAACCCCAGCAATAAGCTGAGCCATTAGCTAAGACACCGCAAGAATGCTGATATCCCGCAGAGATGCTTGTGAAATTAAAACCTTCAACATCCTCATCACTGTCTCCGATAATATCACTCACATTCTTTACACCACTCCAGTCCCCGAAGCTGCCGTTGATGGTGATATTCTGTGAATCGCTTAAAACAAGGTAGGGGGTGAACCATGATTCAGCTGAATCATTCACATCCTCTGTGCTGTCGTTAGCCCGGATTGCTACGCTATAGTTTCCGTGCGGATAGAAATTCATTTTCGAGGTATTTCCGGTGTATGTCCCTGAGCCTGCCATGGTTACATTCTCCATCCAGGTTCCGTTCGGGTAATAGACTATTGCCTTAACAGTATCTACGGAGCCTTTTATAGAGGCTGTGTCAACTGAAATGGATACATTGGTGTTGTTTAGCACCTTCTGCGGGGTAAGTGTGAGGTTTTCAACCACAACAGAGTTAGCTATTGTGAAGCTCTGCACATCAGTCTGGTTCCAGTTATTGCCTGAATCGTTGGCGTAAAACTTCCAGTAGACGGTTGTCCCTCCCGCGGCAGTGATTTCTGTTATATTCTCAGAGACATTCCATGTTCCGCCAAACCCTGTGAATGAGGAGTTCATCCATGCCCCGTTCTGGCTTATGGAAAATATATATCCTGAAAGCCCATCATTATCCTCCCAGGTAGTGTTGAACCTTACCTTATCATTTCTATAAACTGTTGTGGCATTCTCCTGGGGATTTGACCAGTTCAGCGGGTTATCCGGGATATACGATAAATTAATATTGTCTACATAACAATGCTCTCCGCCGCCGGACTTGGACTCGAACCTTATATAAACGGTTGATGTCAGACTTATGTTGTCCTCTAGAGCATACTCATCTGTCTGGTCCCCCTGAATATCTGATGTGTTACCCACCCACTCAAACATTTTAACCCAGATGCTGTTATCGTCGCTAACCCAAACCCTGAAGTATTCGTCGGCATCTATCTTGGTGGCTTTCCACCAGAAGGATATGTTTGCAGAATATGCATCCGACAGATCAGTTGGCCCCCTCGTCATGTTATCTTCAGTACCGGAGGAATCGCATTCAGTGCCAGCACTCCAACCAGTTGGTGGCTCAAGAACCCAGTCACCTAAATCAGCACAATTTTCAAACCATTTCTCCTCCTCTGCATCGCTTGCGATTTTCCAGGTTCTTACCTCTCTGAACGTGCCAATCCCAAACCCGCCTAAAACAAACAAATAGGGGGAGATATCAGGGGCGTCAAACTCGTAATAGATGCTGTAGGTCTCTCCTTTGTTCAGTTTCCTATCCCATGTTAAAACCTT
>JAIWAJ010000169.1:0-3547 GCA_048634435.1 Methanosarcinales archaeon | reverse complement strand
GTTAAACCTTCTGCGCGTAATCCACGAGCTATACGAGCATATGAAAAAGCTGGCTTTAAGAAGATTGCTCTCCCCATTGAAGAATTGGAGGCCAGATATGGCCCAAAAGATTCTGTCGATACCGTATATATGGTGAAAAAGTTGCACCAATGAAAGTTGTGTAGAGTGAGACTTCGCCCCACGTGGTACTGACATTGCCCCATTTAATTGTTGCTCTATGCACAAAAACCTTCCTTTTCTTCTGCTTTTGGTATGGGCTGTAACATTATTGTCGAATATGATAATAATTCAAATGAAGATGTATTAATTACTGCACATTATGATGGCAAAGGCATTGTTGACAACAGAGGAGGTGTCCTTCTAATGTTGAACCTATTGCATGATTTTGAATCTGATAATAAGTACAATTACAAATTTGTGTTTACAGATCAAGAAGAGAGTTTTCAACAAGGAATTAAATATCTTTGCTGATGGAGTGACATTAACTTTCGGATTTTATAATTTCTGACTCAAGTGCTTTTCTATAAGCATTTCCGAAATCTTCAAAAGAAATATCTTCATCAATAGGAGTTATGATATGTGACCAAGTCTTTGCTTCCTTTTCATCACCACTTCTTGGCAATCTTCCGACACTATCAGGACTCAAAAGAGCATTTAAGTCTCCTTCAAGAAGCCACACGTTTCTGTCATGATATCTTGCTGAATGCATTACTACCAAATATATATTCTCTCTGACATCCGGGACGATTTGCCAGGCTGCATATAAAGCGTCGTCGCCAGCGCCTAGACCTCGGCCAGCAACAACTTTTGTTGACTTTTCTGCGAGATTTAATGATTCTTCAAGAGTTGCGAAAATTAACTTGCTTTGGGATTCTAATGGTTCGTCTGGACTATCGTACCAAATGACATCTAGTACTTTGGGAGATTCAATCGCCTTAAGTGAATATGGGTCAGCCGGTTTTGAATTTAACATATAATCAGGATATAATTTCCTGTTTAGAAAGTGAATTGCTTCGTCATGAAAACGTTCCGCATCTTTAGCTAAACCAGTTAAATTACTATAATCCTTGATAAGTTTTTCAATATCAGGCATTTTATCACATCCGAAACTATAATTTAATTGTAGGTTTATTTTATAAATCTTTCGGTGAATCACCACAGACGAGGGACAAATAAGTATGTTGACAACTCATAATTTCATCAGAACACTTTCTCAAACTTCTTCTTATCTCCCTTAATTGTGCAGTCGAATCCAACTTTGGACATTATTCCGTCGTCAGAAGAAGGATCCAGGCTTGACCCTTTCTCAATGCGCCTTACAGTAAGGTCGCGCTCTGCCTGAAACCTCGTGGCCAGCGCCCACTCCACCTGGCCAAAATCATGGACATCAATATCATCATCAACAACAAAGACATGCTTCATGCTTTTGTGCGCTTCAAAAGCAGCCTCAATTGCTTTCTTTCCATCATCCCTGCCTTTTTTCTTTATCCTGACAACCCCATGCAGCCTTGAGCACCCTCCGAATGTCAGGGAGACATCGCTGCAGTCGCAGACCTCATTTACTTTTTTGTAAATGACCGCTTCTGTAGAAGCTTTCCATATGGCCCCGTGCTCGAATCCGCCAGGCAAAAGCGCATGAAATATCGGGTTCTTCCTGTGCATCACCTTCTCAACAGCCACTTTCGGCTGTTTTCTGACAAAATCAAGTGTCCTTGTAATATCAACAAAAGGCCCCTCATCCTCAAGCTCAGGACTTATCCTCCCCTTTATCACAATTTCGCAATTTGCAGGCACAAGCATATCACCAAATTTAACAACATCTATTGCTTTCCCTTTCAGGGCGCCGGCAATCTCAAGCTCATCAACATCTATCCCTGTATTTATCGCTCCTGCAAGCAAAACAGCAGGCTCAACCCCGATGCAAATCACGATGTCCAGGTTTTTTCCTGAGTTCTTATAATATTCCCAGGTGTGCCTTTGCACAAGCCTGATGACCAGATGGTCGCCTTTTTTCATCATCCGATGAAACGACAGATTCTGTCCGTGCACCGGGTCCTTCGAGAGAACAACCCCTGAAGTGATATAGGGCCCGCCGTCTGTCTTAAAATAAGTTGGTATCGGTATCTTGTCAAAAGAGCTTTCAACCTCCATGCAGGGCGCCCCGTCAACAACATTTACCTTGCGGGGACTGTCCATCGCCTTGTTTATCTTCCCGGTAATCTCATTCTCCCTGCAGCCAAGCGCCATAGCCAGATGCTTCCTGGACGTAATCACATTCGCAACAATCCTGAAGTCTCCAAACCCCTTAATATTCTCAAACAAAAAGCTCTCTTCAGTATCTTTCAGAAAATCAGTGATTTCATATTTCAAAGACACATCATCTTTCACATTTTTGAGCATCTTTGCACTTTTCAGCTTATCGATAAGGTTGCGCATATCCACCACTAACAATCACTCTGGTAAACAATCCTTAAATAATTAGCTTTTCTGTAAGATTGTAGTAATATGGCAGTAGCTAAAAGCAAAAGGTTTTATAAAATTAAGGTCATCTATGATTATGGTGAGTAAGATGGATAAAGAAACTACATGGTGGTATTGGGTAGGAAAGGGTTTAACTGAGCGAAACTTCGTCCATTATAGAGAAGGAGATAAAAAAAGAATAATTGCTGTTGCAAAAAAAAATGATTCGACAGTAATTGGTGGCTTTTGTACATCTGAAGATTCTAATGGGTTTGTTCAAGTTGAAAAAATTCCTGATAACTATAGGAATCGTGTTGAGGACTTCATGAAAGAACTTGGTTATGTAGAACCGTTCAAGTTCCTTGATTTCTATCTACCGAACCAGTAATTCTTAACACTTGCTGAAATAGTCTACAAAATGCTATCTCTCCAAACCTCACTCAAAAACATCCGCAACATTGATGATTGGCTTTCTGAAGATAACATCATCCTCAATCCGCGGGCATGCAGTATTAACAATAATATCATAATCCATGCCAAGAAGCTTGTCAGGCTCAATAGCATCCATAACAGCAACAAACACGTATTTGCCCATCTTTTCGATCTTCTTCTTTATTTTGACCACATTTTTATTCATCTGCCCGACTTTGCTTGAAGCAACGATGCACACTCTTTTAGAGCACTCAAACTTATGCTTTAAAATAATCTTTTTCTTCAGGTAAACATCATGCTCTCCCTGAAGATCATACATCTTCCCGTCTTCCAGGCTCAAAAGAAACACCGGCTTATCAGTCTTTCTCGCAATACCAAGAGCATGAAACCTGCCAGTCCCGAAATAAAGAACGCAATCCACCTTACCAATATCACAAAGAGCCGCAGACTGGTCGCAGCCAAGCACCTGCCCGGGGTACTTTGCAACAGACGGCTTCCCGACATAAACCTTCTTCCCATATTTTCGAAGCAAACTTGAGACAGAATCAATCTGATTAATATGCTGTATTGTTGTCACAAGAGAAATGGTTTTAAAATTCTTAAGTTTCTTCATCTCCTTTTCCAAGATGCCTGCAACATCTGTACTGGAAAAATA
>JAIWAJ010000168.1:0-3536 GCA_048634435.1 Methanosarcinales archaeon | reverse complement strand
GTAGGATGTGATTATTATTTTTGCTGTGTAATTGTCCGGGTCTAAACCAACCGGGGGGCGCAACCGGAAGTCTATGCCTTTTACTGATTCGTTGATCATTAAGTTGTCTGCAATGCATAATTCTGTTGTTTCTTTTGTTTTATCTTCGTCATTGTCGTCATTATCAGGTATGTTTCTCCAGCCGGCACTTGGGATATATATCTGAAAATTGCCGTTGGTCCGGGCTACGTCTATATAGTTGGTGTCGTTTTTTATGCTGTTATCAAAATCAGATGAGGCTATGGTTATATCGACGGTGATTGTGCCCATGTTTTTCAAGGTGAATGCCTGGATGATGCTGTCTGAGCCCGGGCCTATGTCGTAGCCGGATTGCGTTGTGCCATCACTCCCGTTGTAGGAGTACCAGCTCCCGTTGGGGTTTATCGGACCAATCTGGAATATGATGTCGGTTATGGAACCGCTGCCATTGTCTTCAAATAATATGCATCCTGACTGGGATATTATGCTGACGGATGCTGTTGGGGATGTGAGAAGCCCGGTAGGGGTATGGGGCATGTGATCTGTAATAAAATGTATTGAGAGGGGCAGAAATGTTAGTATCACTAATGCGATTATTAAATGTGTTCGGTAGTGTTCGGTAGTAATATGTGTTTTCATTTTCTGTTCCCCTTTTCAGTGTTCTGGTGTTTGAGGCGCTGTATCCTTTTTTTCAGGTTCTCGCTTTCTTTTGTTATTTTTTCAAGGTTGAATTCTACGGTCTTATATGTTTTTGATGTGGATTCAAGAGCATGGAGTTTGTCTCTTTTTTTTATCGCATATAAAGCATATCTGATCGATGAAAAAGCCTGGCACAGAGTGTCACGATTTTTCTTTCGAAGCGCCAATATCAGCAGTATGGCGGATATTAGTATGAGGATGGTTATTGATGTGTTTGATGTGTGTAGAAATAGTCCTGTTAGTTTGTCCCTGTCTTCTTTTACTTCAACGGATGTTTCTTTTTTTGCTGTTTTGATGAATGTGCCGTTGTATTTGCTGTAGGTTACCTGTGCATTGATTGTGTAATTTCCATCATGGGGAGCATCCCATGATTTTTTTATCTGCAGAATTTCTGTGCCTTTGATATGGCCGGCACTTATTATTGTTGCCAGCTTTTTTTGAAAATTGTCAAATATGTGGAATTCCAGAGTGTAATCGATATCTTTTGTGCCTGTATTCTCGAGTTCCAGTGTTATCAGTACTGTTTTTCCTTCTGATTCTGCACTTAGATTCCTGATTTGAATGTCGCCTTCTTTTGTTACTGATACTGTTTCTTGTTTGTTTCCTGAGTCACCTATACTGATTGTGTCTTCTTCGCCAGGATAGGGGGTTTCCTGGGATGCGGGGGTTTCTGTATCTTTTGAGGGCTGGCCTTCTTGTGTCGGCTGGTCTTCTTTCTCTTTGGATTCTATTTTAAAGGTGTCTTCCAGAGTATTTGTTCTTTTGCTGTCTGAATACCCAGCATATGCAACTGCTCTGTATTTCCCGGATTCGAGAGATGATGTGCTGTATCTGACGTTCATTTTGACGGAGTTTGATGGCTCTATAATGTATTCAGTAATGCCGTTGATGGTGTCTATTTTTGCGCCGTACCTGTATATTTCCACAAAGGGAAATGCACGTGCGCGGATGTTGCCGGTGTTTTTTGCGTAGAGTTCGAAGAGGATTGTTTGCCCGGTTTCTACGTCGGGGGCATTGAATGTTTCCAATGTTAAACTGTCTTTTACAATGCCGGGTGTGGTAAATCTTAATTCTATTACTGATGTGGATATTATCTGGACACCCTGTGCGTCTGTTGCATCGATGAGCGGGAGGATGGTCAGGATATGAGTGCCGTTGGTTACGGTGGTTGATTCGTCTGGGATGCTTAGTGTTATTTTTACTAATTCTTTTTTGCCTGGGCCTATTGTTATTGTTTTTGGTGTGATCGTTACGAAGTTCTTCAGGTATTCTGATCTTGGGGTTATGTCTAATTCCAGAGTTACCGGGGCAGTGCCTGGGTTGGTTATGTATGATTCGTAAACGTATTCACTGCCTCTTTGCAGGTATCCGGCGCTGATTACAGCAGGGGATACGCTGATGCTGAATCCGCTGCTTATTAAGCAAAACAAAACTGCAAATGTTGCCGGGATTAATATTGTTTTTTTCATGGTATCAACAAACTTTATCTATCAATGAAAAAGCCTGAAAATTGTGCATAATGCCTTGTGAATTTTCATGATTTTTCATGGTATCATCATTGTCTCTTATGGCTGGAAGTAGTTGCCTTCCTGCCCGTTGCTGCATATGTCTGCATATGCTGTGAAGGTTATGGTTGCGCTGTATGAGCCAAGTGTCCCGTACGGGGCTCTTACCTGAAAGTCTATATTGCTTATGTTTTCGGATGCGGGTATGTCACACGCTATGGCGAGGGCTGATGCTGTTCCGTCCCTGTTTGTGTTTGGGATGCTTCGCCATTGTGAGATTGCGTCGATATATATCTGGAGGTTGTCTGCGCCGTTTGCGCCTTGCGTGGGGGCATTTATACAGTCTGTGTGGTCGCCGTCGCCGCCTGTCTCGTTGCTTGAGCAGATAAAGTAATTCGAAGCGTAATCTGCGGTTACATATGCGACAACATCCACGGTGTCGCCTATGTTTTCTATTGTGAAATTTGCCGGGGTCCCGTCGCCGTCGGAGTTGTTCGCGTAAGTGTCGTCGCAGCTGTCCAGTCCTGCGTAGCAGTAGTAGCTGAAGTCTACCGGGATGTTCTGGAGTTTCCATAATTTGTCGGTTGAGTTGTCTGTTTCGTGGATGCTTATGCTTTTGTAGCTTATTATGATTTGCGTGGAATCGTTGTGGCTTTTATAGGCGTATAGTGTGTCGTTGCCATTGAATGTGGCGTTTATGAAGTATGTGCCTGGCGGTGTGACACCTGTTGTGTCCCATGTATAGACAGCCCAGCCGGTTGAGTTTGTGATGTTATAGCCGATGTATGTGTCGTTGTAGTAAAATGAGATGTTCTGGTCGGGTATTGAATTGCTTGATGCGTTCATGAGTCTTGCGCTCAGGTTTACTATGTCGCCGGGGTTTGGTGTTGCGCTGTCTGTCAGGACAGGGTTGATTGAGGTTGTGTTGTGTATTGTGAAGTATAGTGGGTCTGTTGTGTTCATCAAGCCTCCTGTGTCGTTGCATGAGAAGGTTACGAAATGGGAGCCGAGGGTCATGGTTGTGTTTTCTTTGTTCCAGTTGCCTGAGGAGTTGGTCATGGTGATGTTGGGGGCGCCGTCGAGGGAGTAGCCGCACCAGTCGCCGGGTTCGTTTAGGGTGGCGTTGAACCAGATTGAGTCTGTGTTGTATGTTGTGTTTTGCGGTGACTGGATTGTGATTATCGGCGGGTTCTCTTCAGATGGTGTGTATGTAAAATTATATGTTGCGTTCAGCCATGTCCCGTCAATGTTTTTCAGTACGTTGTTGTTCTCGTCGGTTACTGCAGCATATACCCTGTATGTCCCGCTTCCGTG
>JAIWAJ010000167.1:0-3598 GCA_048634435.1 Methanosarcinales archaeon | reverse complement strand
GGTCGTCTGCGTCTGAGATATACCGGGCTCTTTCTATGAGCGGTACGTCGTTTAAGGATGTGTCTCTTCGGCTTGTGGAGCGCGGGGTGCTTGGGATGTCTGAGACTAAGGTGTACAGGCAGAATTCGTGCTGCTATTTTGTTACTGCTGTCGGACGGAAGGTGATTGAGGAGAGGTATGGCAAGGCTCGCGATGTTTTAGAGGAGATTGAT
The DNA here is from genome assembly GCA_048634435.1 of Methanosarcinales archaeon. Classification (GTDB taxonomy): domain Archaea; phylum EX4484-52; class EX4484-52; order EX4484-52; family B79-G9; genus B79-G9. Next base: position 3,386 of record JAIWAJ010000167.1, on the reverse strand, counting down.
GTTGAGGAAGTGAAGAAGATACTTGGCAAAAGGCACCTTAGCATGGATGGGTTTACAGGGAGCGTATATCCTGTTGTGACTAATGATTTCAGGCATCTTTACGGCATGGTTTCGCGTGTCGAGGGCTCTGATTATTTTGTGTGCTCGTCTGATGCTGTGAAGAACAGTTTTGTGCAGGCGGCTGCGCAGTATGCTTGTCTGAAGAATAATCCTTTTGTGATTTTTGTGGTTACTGTCGGGGGTTTGCGGCGCGGCGGAAAGTTCAGGAAGATTGAGTTTCTGAAAAAAGAGGATTTTTAGGCATATCGTGATGCGTTGATGCGCTTATCTGAATGTTCGCAATATTGTTCATTATAGTGAATAATATTGCGGCAGAATTGATTGTTATACTGGTCAATATTGCTAAATTCCTGGATGTGCGTTAGCGGCTGCCTGTTAACAGGTTCTGTAGCGTGGTTTGCAGCTCTTTTGTGAGGTTTTCTCCTTTTTGTGTCAGGCTGTAGATTTTTCTTTTTCTTTTGCCTTCGTATTGTTCTGTTACTGTTAGCAGGCCTTTTTTTTGCATGGTGTTCAGGAGGGGGTATGTCTGTCCGGGGCTTAAGGTCTTTCCTGTTGTTTTTTTGAAGTTGCTCATCAGCTCATAGCCGTGCCTCGGGGAGTTTTGCAGCAGCAGGAGTACGTAAAGCTTTGTCAGGTTGGTCAGGCAGGATTCTTCTTTTTTCATGGCTGGTGGTTAGTTGTGCGCAAAAGTATATATGTTTTATCTTTTTATGATATATCTGATAATGATATATAGCGCCAATAAAAAAAAGAAAAAAGAGGAGGGAAATTCCCCTTTATATGTCTATCCTGCAGCAGCCGCAGGGTCTCTTGACTTCCACACTATCGTCTGTACACGAATATACATCTAAGAAATCGAGGAACTCCTGCTCGCTTCTGTACTGCTTCTGCAACCATATCTCTACTCCCGCGGGTCTTAGTGCGAATGCATGGATTGTTATCTTGTTGGCATCGCCACTTACAGGGCAACTGCCTGCGCTCGCTATTCCGCTGAAGCTTCCGTCACTGTTTTTTATCGTGTCTCCGAGTGCCCAAACGTCAGGATTAACGTTTGTGTTTCCCGCTAACCAAATCGTTATCTCTGGATCTACGAGGTTTGACGTTCCTTTTACAGGGATTTGTGTTGTGCCTGTTCCGACGTTAGATTCCTCTGTTGGCGTTGTTATCTCTAGCGGTTGCCTCGCTGTTCTTCTTATTATTGTTGAGTCCTCTCTACATACAATTGTGTAGTCGAACTCACCTCCAAAGAGATACAATATCTCTCCTATTACTCCTATCTGCGCTTCGTTGAAGGTCGCTCCCTCGAATACCACCAGCGTGTCTGCCACCGTGATTGTGCATGCTGCCGCCGTTGTTGCAGACACAAATACTATCATTGTCGCCGCTAATGCAGCAACAATATATCGTTTTGTTTCGTTCTTCATTTTCTATCTCCTAAATTCTCAAGTCAAATCAATGGCTACTTCTTACTGAATTTCAATTTTTCAATTGTAAGTCACTGAATCACTATCCGATTTCGCTTCCCTCACTAAAAAATGTCGGAGGTAAAGCACATCAGCCAGGCTACGCCTGAGATCGGAAAATATTATTGATAAATGCTAATGCATTAAAGACGGTTGCTTTAGAGTAAAGATGTCTGAAGACCGCTTTTTAAAATTTAGAAATAGTATAACAACTATATAAACCTCAGATTCTGTCTTAGCTGAGGATGTTGGCGATTTTGATTTTTGAAATTGTTTTCTTTGCCAACGATTTTTTATCTTATGCGCAAAAGTAGCAAGTTGCTGCTTTTGTTAATTTTACTCTAAATGTTGTATGTATTTAAAATATGATGGGATTAGGGATGCGCTGCCAGTTGATTCAATGCGCTGTCTTGTGTGATGATGCTGTATGGTAATTACTTGTTAGTGCTTTGTTGTGTTTGTGTTACTGCGCAGGAATAATTTATAAAGGTTTCGGTGGGGCGGGTGTTTTTTGGTGCGCATCCTGTCCTGTCTGTGTTTGCTGCGCTGTGCGCACTGAGTTTCAATAAACTTATAAAATTTGTAGGAAAATAATGGTCGTATGGCGGATGTGAAAAAGGGTGTGAAGGAAGAGGTGGATGATGTGAAGGGTGTGGAAGGTATGAAGGACGGGGCGTTTATTGTTATAGAGTATACTGGCAGGATTGCTGGAACAGGAGAGATTTTTGACCTGACGGATGAGGAGGTGGCAAAGGAGAACAGGATACATAATCCTAATACCAAGTACGGGCCTGTGACGATCATTGTCGGGAGGAACATGATTCTCAAGAGCCTTGAGGATGCTGTCAGGAAAATGAAGCTGAAAGAGAAGCGCAAAATAGTTCTTGAGCCTGAGGAGGCTTTCGGGATGAGGGATACCAAACTCCTTAAGGTGTTTTCACTTGCATATTTCAGGAAGCAGAAAATAGCGCCGCTTGTCGGGCAGATTATTACTCTTGGCGACAATATATCCGGCAAGGTCCTGTCCGTGTCTGCGGGGCGCGTCAAGATTGATTTCAATCACCAGCTTGCAGGCAAAACCCTTGAATATGAAGTGGAATTGAAGAAAGAGATAACAGATACAAAAGAGAAGGTGTCGAGCATGGTGTGCAGTATGCTTGGCTGCGGTGAAAAGGATGTGAAGGTGTCTGTGACTGGTGAGAAAACAACGATTGAGATTCCAAATGGTGAGAAGATCCCGGATGATGCGAAGTCGAAGATTTCAGAGTCTATCAGGGAAAATGTGGGAAATATCAAGGAAATTGATATAATCGGCAAAGTTGCCAACACGAAAAAGTAAATACTTAAAAAACTATCGGTACATTTTAAATAGTAACGACCTTTATGTGAGGGATAATTATGGATAAAATCATAAAAAATGTGTTGGAAGAATCAAGCATGAATGCAGGTACAAAACAGGAGCTGCCTGACAAGCATCATAAGCTGGATACAGACCTGAAAGAGATACTTAAGAAACGGAAAGCAGAGATAGTAGTAATTGGCTGCGGCGGCGCAGGCAATAATACTATTGCAAGGCTGATGCAGGTGGGTATCGAGGGTGCAAAAACAATTGCAGTGAATACTGATGCACAGGATTTGCTGTATACTGATGCTGATGAAAAGATACTTATCGGTAAAGACATTACTGAGGGACTTGGTTCCGGCGCTAACCCAAAGCTGGGTGAGGCTGCGGCAAAGGAGTCCAAGGAAACTGTCAAGAAGTCTCTTGCGGGCGCAGACATGGTATTTGTTACATGCGGCCTTGGCGGAGGCACAGGTACAGGTGCTGCACCGATCATATCTGAGATTTCCAAGAAGATAGGC
>JAIWAJ010000166.1:0-3609 GCA_048634435.1 Methanosarcinales archaeon | reverse complement strand
CCAAGACAGGCAAACCCAGTTCGAGCCAGCCCCGATCGAGACAGGGGGCATCTTTATCATGCACCGATGATGGTCCGCCAGAAAGGATTATACCCTTGATGTTTTTGTCCGGTATTGCCGGAGGCGGGATATCGTATTTGATTAATTCCGAAAACACATTATGTTCGCGTACTTTCCTGGTTATAAGCTGGGAATACTGCGAGCCAAAATCTAATATTATTATTTTATCAGCCATTATCCCGGCCAGCTTAACAAGGATGATGGAGATATACGCATCCATCTTTGCATTTGTGATCGACGTCTCTCTCACAGTAATCATCGGCGGCGGCGTAATCGGAATAACCTACAGCAGTCTCGTGAAAAAGAAAGTCTTCAGAAATAAGAAAAAACACTCATAACTGCCCAAAACAAACGGTGATTCTTATCAAAGTAAACATCCACGGAACTCCAAAAGAATACAGGACAGTATGGATGAGCGGCTCATCAGTCTGCATGATAAACCAGCCAAAACTCCCCCACAAATTCGAAATCATTGAACTCAAGACCCACCGCGACACAGCACGCGCAATCTCCAGAATGACCGTCCGCGGCGCAGGTGCAATAGGCGCAGCAGCCGCGTACGCGATGGCGCAGGCAGCCCTCGAGGCACCTGAAAGCAGCTTCGAAAACTACATCAAAACCGCAAAAGACACAATAAACGCCACAAGACCGACAGCACACGACTTATTCTACGCAACAAAAAGAGTATTCCACGCTATCCGCTCCAAAAACAACATCAGCTCCGCGCGAAAAACAGCCCTCAGTGAAGCCCAAAAAATCGCAGATGAAAACGCAAAAGCCGGCGAAATGATAGGAAAACACGGGCAAAAGCTGATCAAAAACAACTCACGCATCCTGACACACTGCAACGCAGGCTGGCTCGCTTTCGTTGACTGGGGCTCGGCACTCGCGCCAATCTACGCAGCAAAGCGCAGCAACAAAAACACATTCGTCTACGTGGACGAGACAAGACCAAGATGCCAGGGTGCGCGCCTCACAGCATGGGAACTCTGCAACGAAGGCATAAGCCACGCGATAATCGCAGACAACGCATCAGGCTACTACATGAAAAAAAAAGAAATCGACCTTGTGATAGTAGGCGCAGACAGGATAGCACAAAACGGCGACACAGCAAACAAAATCGGGACCTACGAAAAAGCGGTTCTGGCGCACGAGAACAACATCCCATTCTATGTAGCAGCACCGACCTCAACCATCGACCTCTCCTGCAAAAAAGGAGACAACATAGAAATAGAAGAGCGCAGTGAAGACGAGGTCCTCTTCATGTTCGGCTGGTCAGACAGCCAGAAAAAGATAGCCAAAATAAGGATTGCGCCAGAAAAAAGCCGCGCAAAAAACCCTGCATTCGACATAACCCCCGCAAAATACATAACAGGAATAATAACCGAAAAAGGCATAATAAAACCCAGAAAAAACGAGATAAAAGACCTGTTTGCTCAACCCACCCGCCAAACCAACAGATAACTTTAAATAATCATCACTCTATAGAAGTAACATGAGCCACAAGAATGGAACCATGCCAAAAATGGCCATTATCACAGATACAGATGGAGATGGCATAACCTCTGCAGCACAAGCATATAGATATTATACAAAAACAGGCTTCCGTAAGAAAAAAAAGCAGCACAGAACATACGAATGCGAGATATTTTATGCAACTAACAGCACCTTGCAAGATCGCCTCTCCAAAATTGACCCTGATACAGATGAATTGATTATCACAGACCTTGCAGTAGAAGACAAAAAGGATTCTCTAGATAAATTAGATGAACTCACAAAAAATAATTGCAAAGTTACCATCCTGTCAGACAAAAAGATACCTCCCCGTATCAAACTAACGAACTATGACTACATCACAGTGGAATCCGCTAATAAGAGAAAAAATATCGGAAAATCAACTTCACTAATAGTCTATGATTTTCTGGAGGAAAAAGCAAGCGGACACACGCTAGATAATGTATACGACTCATTAGCTGACATGGGCGCGGCAGCAGATGGAATCATCGGGGGAACTGAAGAGTACCGCGAATCTTTCGAAGAGGCAATAAAACTCGACTACGCTATCAAAGAGAACAAAGAAGACAATCAATTTTTCAATAATATACTGCATGAATTGGCTAACTACGGCTCAATACAGGACAAAGAGCTTTTGAATACGATAGAAAATAAGTCAAGCATATTTAGCAACCGGATAACAAAAGCATATAATGCTATCGTAAATGAAAAGAATATCCTCCCGTGCCAAAATGAGAACTATCTGATTTCAAAGATCGATGTAAAAAAAGATGATGAAGAGTTGCCATATGGTTTAGCATGCTCTGACATTCGATATAAAAAAGAAAAAAATATCGCCCTAATCTGCACAGGTATCAACAATCATACCAGCATAATTCTAAGGGGATACAACAGTGATAATTTCAGTGATCTGCTGGAGAAACTGGAAGTATATGGTTTAAAAGGAGGAGGCCACGAAGGCATGAGATGCAAAGGATTTTACAAATTCCATTCAGACAACACAGAAAATGTCATCAAAGTAATCACTAATTTCTGCTCCACCCCACCCAAGAACGAAACTTAAGTGGCAATTTATTTAAACATTCAACTCTCTAATATTGTTATGGCAGACTACCATTTCAGTCCCGACAAGAAGAAGCCCTCTCTTGCAGCAGACAGGAAAAATCTTTCTGACATACTGGAGTCACTTTCGAAAAGCAAGCTAAAGGCCGCGATAGTCCTCATATTCCTTGCACTTGTTGTTTTCATCGGACCTGAAATCACAGGCAACCTGCTTTATGATGACCCTGAATACAGCCTGCTATCTAAGAATCCTGATTTTCCGCACTTCTCAAAGAACAAAGCCAACTTAGAACTATACAAATGCACAGACGACCTATCCGACACACAAACGCAATACAACGCCTGTGAATCAGCACTATCCAACGCCCGGGAACTCTACAGAACATGCAACATGCAAAAGACAGAAACAATGAGTGAACTGCAGACCGCAAACGACAACTACAATTCATGTGAGATCAACGCAGCCACTCTGAAATCCGGCCTTGACGCATGCAACTCCGAAAAGCTAATCAAAGACGCCGACCTCGGCACATGCAACAGCCAGCTGAATGAAAAAGAATCCAGGCTGCATCAACTGGAATCCGAAAAAGAAGATATCCTTTCCAACTACGCAAGCAGCGTCTGCTGCACACTAAAGCAGTTAAGCGACCCTTCCCTGAAATATTACACCCTCATAAACAACAGGATTGTCTGCTCCGACATAGAAGGAACTGAATTTACATGCGATTAAATTAGCGCCCCCTTAAGCGCACTCCCACACCCGCAACTACGCTCCTTGGGAATGACCTCAATCGTCTTCAAAAGAAGCTTCTTAACCTTCTCCTCATTCTCCTTCATCATCCCAATCACTTCATCTATAGTAACATTGTGCTCTTTCCAGCAGTCATAATCAGCAACCATCGCAATCGAGGCATAACACATCTCCATCTCCCTCGCAAGCACGCACTCAGGAACAAGAGTCATGTTGATAGT
>JAIWAJ010000165.1:0-3678 GCA_048634435.1 Methanosarcinales archaeon | reverse complement strand
GTTGATTTGTGTTTTTTTTCCGGTGAGGGCAAGCCTACACTGGTGGGTGGGTATGCTATCACTACTCTTGATGCGCTTAGGCTTGGGAATGAGTTGATATTGAATGCCAACAGGGCGCGCGAGTCTACTCCTGAGCAGAAGAAGAGCATTGCTGAGATGTATCTTATTTCTGCGTATAATCTTTTGAAGGATTGTGACAAGGGTGCTGCTGTGAAGCTTAAGAATTCAATGGGCATCAAGGAAGTCAGGCCAAAGGAGCCGGATCTTGGGTATGTGGGTTAATTATTTAATGTTTTTATTGTAATGTGTCTTGTGTGAATTTTATGAGGTCGAAAATGCTTTTTTTGGTTGTTTTGTTAGTGATGTCTTTTAGTTTTGGGTGTACTTCCGGTGATGTGCCTGCGGCTGATGATGTTAAAGATGATGATGAAAATACGGGTGATATTATGGAAGAAGAAAACAGATTGGCGGTAATAGAAACAGAGAAGGGAGTTATCAAGATTGAGCTTTATGAGAAAAGGGCACCTGTGACTACAGCAAATTTTATTACGCTTGTAGAAAGCGGTTTTTATGATGGTTTGACATTTCATCGGGTTATACGTGGCTTTATGATACAGGGCGGTGATCCTAAGGGCGATGGTACGGGTGGTCCGGGGTATGCGATACAAGATGAGTTTCATCCTGAATTGAAGCATACAAAGGGGGCACTGTCTATGGCGAATTCGGGTCCAAATAGCGGCGGAAGCCAGTTTTTTATAACTGAGGAGCCACAGCCGCATCTTGATGGGCGCCATGCGGTGTTCGGGCAGGTTATAGAAGGGCAGGATGTTGTTGAGAAGATAAATCAGGGCGATAAGATGATTAAGGTTTCGATTGTTAGCAGAAGCTGATAGATTCGCAGTCAGGTTAGTATGCCTAACACACCAATACGACAAGATGTGTGACCCCCCGGGGAATGATATATTCTTTCTGGATGATTGAGTTTAAACTAAACAACTTTTAGTAAGTCGGCTTTTGTGATTATTCCAAGGATTTTTTCTTTTTTTGTTATGATTACAGCCTGGTTGTGTTTCAGCAATGGGAGGATGGCTTTCAGGGGTGTGTTTTCGTTGAGCGTGGGGTATGCATCGTCCATTATGTCTTCTACTTTCAGGTTTGAAAGGTTGGTGTCTTCAAGTTCAATGACCTTGTCCAGTACGGATTTCTCTGATATGCTTCCTACAATGAGGCCGTCTGAGGTGACAGGTATCTGGGAAAGCCCGTATTTTTTCATTGTTCTGATTGCTTCGCTTACTTGGTTGCGTTTTTCTGTTGTTATCACTTTTCTGTTCATGATGTCTTTTGCAGTCATGCCCTGCTTGGTCTCGATGTAGTCGAGCACTTCGAAGAGCTTATGCACTGCAGAGTAGGATGGCTCTATCTTGTCTGCCTCGATTTTTGCGATGAGTGACTGGGAGACGCCGGCTTTGTGCGCGAGTTCAAACTGGGTGATCCCTGCTTTTTTTCTCCTGTGCTTTATTTCTGATATTTTCGGGAGCATACTTGTAATATATGCGATATCTTTTTATTCCTTTCGGAATATTGTGTGCCAGAATGCAGCTTATATCTTTTTGACTTTGATTGTGGATATCATCAGAAATGAGGGGATGAAGTAGAACAGCAGCATGTAGTTGATGCTGATGTTTTGCCAGAGGAGGAGGAAATATAGTGGTGGGATTATTATGCTGTATGATACAGGAAGGCCCTCATAGCAGCCGTCTTTTGTCCCTGTGAGGGCAAATCTTGCGAGCCTCATCACACCGAGTGTTATGAATATTATGAAGACTATGATGTCCAGATTGCTTTTCAGGCCAGCGGAGTAGCCAAAGATGGCGGGGCATATGAGGTACAGGACAACATCGCATAGGTTGTCGAGCTCGGCGCCGTACCTGCCTTTTCTTTTGACTGCTCTTGCTACTCTCCCGTCTGTGTAGTCAAAAGCTGCTGCTGCGAAGAAAAATGCTGCTGCGTATGGGAGGTTTTCCTCGAGGGCGCAGAATATTGATAATATGGAGAAGATGAGTCCTGTCAAAGAAAAAAAGTCAGGCAGCGCGAGATTCTTTCTCAAGTCTTTGTATATCAATTTACAACCCCCAGTTCTACCGGCAAAAACCGGCTGTTAATTCTCTCTTGTATTCAAATCGAAAGCCCGAGAAGGGATTTGAACCCTTGACCGCGTGATATCCCGGTTAAGACCTGAGTTGTTGAGATTTCTCGCGTACGAGTCTCGCGCATACAAGTCACGCGCTCTACCAGCTGAGCTACTCGGGCATGAGTGTGTTTATGCTTATTCTGTTATGCCAAAACATTATAAAGTTTTCGAAAGGATGTGAGTAATCTTTTCTGTTTCTAAAGGCATAATCAAAAGTATATGTTTTATCTCACAAAAGCTTATATATTGGTGTGGCGATATAATACATTGTACGATGAACTGCAGCAAAAAGCGCGATGATGCGCCATAAATGCGGAGTCAGGTTCATATTGCAAAATCATCCCGGTGGGTGGAAATAAGTCCAATGGAGATATTCCGGTCATTTTAAACTATCAGGAGTTTCTGCTCATCCGGGCCCAAGTTTTATGTTGCTTTTCTTTAGGCTGCTCTTTTTTTACTTTTGTGGTCCCAGTTGAACCATTGAGTTTATATATTATAAAAAGTCAAATGTTTGTATGGATGTTGATGTTGTCTTTACAAAAATGGAGGATATAATACGGGTGGTTATATTCTTAAGGGATGGCAAGGGCGAGAATGTGGATGGGTCTGTTGCGGTTGTTTTCCAGGGAGATCTTGTTGAAAGGGTTTTTGTCCCTGCTGCCTTTAGCGCTTGTTTTGATCCTGTTTATCCTTCCAGCGGGGATAATTATGTCTATCGTATAGAGCGGGGAGTCTATCAGGCGTCGGGGCCTTTTTTTCCTGATATTGAGAAAATAGTGGTGCTGGTGAGGTGCGGGGATGATACAATCTCGAGGGAGGTTATAGTTGCGTGATAACTTTAAATACTAAAATTTACAATCTTTAGAGTATGAAACCTAGAAGGAATGGAGCCACCCCGATTGACTGGGTTGTCAGCTTTTTGTTTTTTATAATGATTGTATTCATCTCGCTTTATTACATATCTTATCTTTCCAGGTCCCAGCAGCCTTATGAGGCACCTCTTGAGTCGCAGTTGGTTGATTTGTCTGCGTCTCTGGAGGAGCAGTTGACGTGGACTGCGTATCGTGTGCCTCTTGTTGTTGAGTCTGAGTATTTTCTTCATAATTATCCTCTTTTTATAGGTTATGGAATAAATTCTCTGACAAAAAATTCAACTTATGTTTTTGATGAATCAGGGAATGTTTTGACTACGGAAGTGGATGTCAATGGTTCAAAGGTTTTTTGGGTTTCTGATATATTCGAGGGCGAAAACAGGTTTTATCTGTTCTATATTACTGATTCCAGCCTTAATGAATCTGTAAATTCGACTTTGTGTGATTTTGTGGTTGAGAATACGAAAGTTACGAATACGCCTATTTCTGTTGAGCTTGACAATTTCAGCATTGTTTCGTTAGTATTTAACGGCCGGGAGTTTGTGAATGGAGGGAGTTTACTAAATACTGCCAATGAGCCGTTAATTATTAACAATACAATCAAAACACTGAAGA
>JAIWAJ010000164.1:0-3696 GCA_048634435.1 Methanosarcinales archaeon | reverse complement strand
ATCAAACCATGCTCTAAATCTGTTTCGCTATAATTGTCTTCAAGTTTCAGAAAATCAAAGTTGTATGTGTTTTTGAAAACTTCTTCAGGAACAAGAGGTTTGGATGGTATAGGTAGAGTCACTGTTAATTTTCCTTGTTCCTTTACATTCTCATAAAGGTTATTTTGTATTTGTCTTTCCAATTCCCGTGTACTCCATACATTTTGTACTGTTTGCTGTTCGTAAAAGCGGCATTTCTCTTCATTTTCAATGTAAATAAGTATTCTATAATGACTCCAGCTCAATTCTCTCCTCACTGTGGAGAGAATTGGATATGTTCTATAAAATTTAATTATGTGTCGCAATGTCTGTTGTGCAATATCTAAATCATGCGAAAGTAATTTTATCACTTCTTTACCATAATCTGCCCTTTCCTTGTGCTGCAATTCTTCCCTGACAATTCTCTCGCCAATCTGCCAGTATGTCTGAACTTTGAGGTTGTCTACTGCCTTATATGCTTTTGTTAAACCTCTATCCAGTATGGATTTGATATCCCTGAGTAACAAGTGATAGTCTTGTGATACCTCTTTCTTATCTTCAAGTGTTTCGTTTTGCTTTGCTACCTGCGTCATGGTTTAAACCTCCTGTAGTTTTGATGTTTTTGTTTTTATAAATTTCAATACGTAAAGCAGTGAAAAACCGGAAATTGTGGGGCTTCAGGCGCGCCATGCTTCGTTGTGCGCAATTTATAACCACCCAATAACACCAATTGATATTTATTTAGGGCCTGTAATATATATCTCTATGAAATCCGTTGTTGTTGGTGATGAGTTTTTTGTTGCAGGGTTCCTTTACGGGGGATTTGATAAAGGGATTGTGGTGAAGGACAAGGCGCATGCGCGGATGAAGATAGATGAGGCTATTGAAAATAAAGATGTGGGGCTGGTTGTTGTATCCAAAGAGCTTGTTGAGCATGATTTGAGTTATATTAATGAAATCAAGGCGGATGCGTCTAAGCCGCTTATTGTGGAGCTGCCGGGATACGGTGAATTGGTGAGTAATTGAGGGTGTTGGTGTTGAAGAAAAATGATGTGAAGATTCGCGGAAAGATCATGAAAATCGCAGGGCCTGTTGTTGTTGCAAAAGAGATGGCTGGGGCGAAGATGTATGACGTGGTTGAGGTATCGAAAGACAGGCTTATCGGCGAGATTATCGAGCTTAAGGGGGATAAGGCAGTGATACAGGTGTATGAGGAGACGACAGGGCTTATGCCCGGGGATGCTGTTGTCAGTACCGGCAGACCGCTTTCTGTGGAGCTTGGGCCGGGCATCATGGGCATGATTTATGACGGCATACAGAGGCCGCTTGAGCTGATAAGGAAGAGGAGCGGGATATTTATCAGGAAGGGGGAAAAGCCGGATGCTATTGACAGGAGCAGGAAGTGGAAATTCTCGGCTTCGGTTAAGAGCGGGGACACAGTTAAAAGAGGGATGGTTATTGGCAGCGTTAAAGAGAGCGCTACTATCACTCACAGAATCATGGTTCCTCATGATATCGAGAGCGGGGTTGTTGGTAAAATATCTGATGGTGAGTTTTGCGTTGATGATGTCATCTGCGAGGTCGGGATTGATAATGGAGGAAAGGCAGGCATAACTATGCGGCAGGTGTGGCCTGTGAGAGTGAAGAGAGAGTATGCAAAGAAGTTTGCGCCAAAGGAGCCGCTGATTACCGGGCAGAGGGTCATTGATACGTTTTATCCTATTGCGAAGGGAGGCACTGCTGCTATTCCCGGGCCCTTCGGGGCCGGCAAGACCGTTACTTTGCACCAGATTGCAAAATGGGCTGATGCAGATATTATTGTGTATGTTGGATGCGGGGAGAGGGGCAATGAGATGACGAATGTGCTTGAAGAGCTTCCGAAGCTGAAGGACAGGAATACAGGGAAACCGGTTATGGAGAGGACGGTGTTAATTGCTAACACATCGAATATGCCTGTTGCTGCAAGGGAGGCGTCAATCTATACCGGCGTCACTATTGCTGAATATTATCGGGATATGGGCTATTCTGTTGCGCTTATTGCAGACAGCACTTCGCGATGGGCTGAGGCGATGCGTGAGATTTCATCCAGGCTTGAGGAGATGCCGGGTGAGGAGGGGTATCCTGCTTATCTTGCGTCAAGGCTTTCTGAGTTTTACGAGAGGAGCGGGCTTGTTGAGACATTGTCCGGCGATTTTGGCTCTGTCTCGATTGTCGGGGCTGTTTCGCCGCAGGGCGGTGATTTTTCTGAGCCTGTGACGCAGAATACTGTCAGGGTCACGAAGTGCTTCTGGGCGCTTGATGCAAAGCTTGCTGATATGAGGCATTTTCCTGCTGTGAACTGGATCAAGTCGTACAGCATGTATGTAGATCGGCTTTCTTCATGGTATAAGGAGAAGTTCGGTGATGAGTGGAACAATGGGCGGGGAGAGCTTGTGAAGATACTCAAGAGGGAGTCTGAATTGAAGGATGTTGTGCAGCTTGTTGGGATGGATGCGCTGTCTTATCCTGACCAGGTTACGCTGCTTGCTGCAAAGATTATACGTGAGGATTTTTTGCAGCAGAGTGTGTATCATGAAAATGATACCTATTGCGCAATTGAGAGGCAGGGGAAAATGGTTGCTCTTATTTTGAAGTTTTATGATGAGTGCAAAAAGGTGAAGGGGGAACTTGCGGATATCAAAAAAGTGAGGGTGATGGACTGCGTCAAGAGGATTGCGCTTTTGAAGTATATGGATGATGATAAGTTTGATGCTGAATATGGAAGCATGATCAAGGGAATCGAGGATGAGTTTTCGAAGGGTGAGTTGGCTGATGATTAAGGAATACCATAATGTGAAGTCTGTTGAAGGGCCGCTTTTGTTTGTTGAGGGGGTGTCCGGAATCGGGTATGGAGAGATTGTTGAAATCGAGAGTGAAAGCGGTGTCAAAAAGAGGGGGAAGATTCTTGAGATTTCTGAGAATCTTGCATGCGTGCAGATTTTTGAGTCGACCATGGGGCTTGATACGCGCGGGACGAAAGTGAAATTCTTTGGTGAGACTGTCAAGGTTGCGCTTTCGGTGGATATGCTCGGCAGGGTGTTTGACGGGTCCGGGAGACCGCTTTTCGGGCCGAAGGTGGTTGCGGAGGTGAAGGAGGATGTCAACGGGATGCCTCTTAACCCGGCATCGAGGGAATCGCCGAAGGATTTTATACAGACAGGCATCTCTGCTATTGACGGGATGAATTCGCTTGTCATGGGGCAGAAGCTGCCTATTTTTAGCGGGGCGGGGCTCCCGCACAATTATCTTGCGGCACAGATAGCAAGGCAGGCGAGTGTGCGCGGGAAGAATAATGTGAATTTCTGCGTTGTCTTTTGCGCTATGGGCATCACTTTTGAGGAAGCTGATTTTTTTGTGAAGGATTTCGAGGAGAGCGGCGCTATTGAGAATGCTGTGCTTTTTTTGAACCTGTGCGACAGCCCTGCTATCGAGAGGCTGATTACGCCGAGGGTGGCACTTACATGCGCTGAGTTTCTTGCATACAAGCACGACTATCATGTGCTTGTTATCCTGACTGATATGACGAATTACTGCGAGGCTTTGCGGGAGGTCAGCGCCTCAAGGAATGAGGTGCCTGGGCGGAGAGGGTACCCGGGGTATATGTATACTGATCTTGCATCTATTTACGAGAGGGCGGGT
>JAIWAJ010000163.1:0-3706 GCA_048634435.1 Methanosarcinales archaeon | reverse complement strand
ACCTGTTCAATAATACAAATAACTTCGGCTTCACAGGCACTACTTACACAAACTACTGGAACACGACAAATCAGACAGGAACAAGAATTTATTCATCCGGGACAGAAATTGGAGGAAACTACTGGACAAATTCAACAGGAAATGATTATTCAGATACCTGTGATGATACAAACGGAGATGGATTCTGCGATGATTACTATAATTTGACGACAGGGAACATAGACTGGCTGCCTTTAAGTGATAACTTTGGTGCAATCCCGCCTACAATCTCCGATGTATCTGACAACTCCCCAAAAGGCTTCGGCACAAACGTAACCATAAACGCAACAGTAACCGACTCAAATGGAGTAGACACCGTTCTGATAGAAATAACCTTACCCAACACCACAACTTTATCCAATTCCACAATGACCAACATAACAACAGACATATACCAGTACAACTACACAGACTGGGAAAACGGCACCTACGCATACACAATATATGCAAATGACACAGCTGGCAACCTAAACACATCATCCGGAAATTCATTTGACATGCACGTAAACATGACAATCCAGGTAAGAACCCTGAAAGACACCTACGGGTCAAACGAATACGTAAACCTCACAGACCCGCCAGGAGGAGAAACATTCACAATAAACCTAAACAACCTAAAATCAACAAATATACTTTCAGAAAACAAGCCCGAAATCACATCAGCCGAAGTCAGCCCGACAAAAGTAATCCCCGGAGACACAATGACAATAACAGCCAGGGTAGAAGACAGCGCAGGCATAGAAACAGTAACTGCCGACATGGGCGAAATAGAACTATACGCCCCCGGGCATGAATTTTACACAAAACTCATTGGCGAAGATTCATTTCCTGTAAATCCTGTCGTGATGATCAAAATCAACAAAATAGACAATTCCGTCATTTACTTTATATGTGAGAACAAAACTCTTCAAAATGTGAACTCTTCTCTTGCCTTTCAGGGAATATCTCAATGGCTTGAAATGTTCAGGCAGGAGGAGAATTTCACGGATCTTATTTCCAACAGCATTTTTCAGGACAGGATTCTTTCTGCATGCTCTGTCAATCTTTCTTCTGCAGAATTCCTCGATCAAATACTCCTTACTTATTCCCCGAACAAATCTTCAACAGAATTCAGTTTAATGAATTTGCCTTTATCAGCTTCTTCAAGTCTTTTAACAAACTCCTCCCTCAAAGGAAGCTCATCAACAGGGTGCCAGTCAATCTTCTCGCAGAATTTCCAGTCTTCATCACTTACCTTGCCTGTTTTAATATACCTTTCAAATATTTCCTTTTTAAGAAATTCTTCTCTTCCAATTTCAGACCAGTTTACCCACGGGAAAGAATCCAGTTCTTTCTTTACATTGTCTGATACAGTCAATACCACACTTGCCATTTATACTCCCCCCCTGTTTTTAATATCCTCGAATTTCTCCAGTTCATTTAGCCGTTTAAGTATTCCTGATTTCACAACTTCGTTCCAATCCACAAGCGGAAACTCTTTTTTAGCTTCATTAAACCTCTCAGGCATTGACAGTGTAATTGTCGCCATAATATCACCTCACAATTCAAATAATGATGTGAAAATATATAAATCTTTCTATTCACAGAAATCTGTTGATGCACACACAAACACATTTTCAAATATACAGCAAAATTATTTAAATAAAGAGGAAAACACCCCAATAATAACATCAGCAGAAGTCCGCCCGACAAAAGTAATCCCCGGAGACACAATGACAATAACCGCCCGGGCAGAAGATACATCAGGCATAGAAACAGTAACCGCAGACATGCCACACGAAAAAGGCATTGACAGAATAAACTTAAACCTGATCAACGGCAACATCCACAACGGCACATGGCAGAACACATGGTTAGTCCACAGCACAGAAATAAAAGACTACAACACAACAATCACCGCAACAAACAAGTTAGGCAAAACCTCAACAAAAATCATCACCTGGAGCGACCCTGCCAACTGGTGGAATTATTCCTGGCTGTACAGGCAGGAAATAAACATCTCAAACACCGCCGACAACCTGACAAACTACCAGGTAAAAATAGAATTAAACTCCTCAACTATCGGCTCAAACTGGAACTGGTCAAATGACGGGAATGACACAAGGTTTACCTATTACAACTCCACGAGCGGAACAGAAACAGAAATCCCATTCTGGATGGAAGACTGGAACTCAACAGCAAACACATCAACAATGTGGGTAAATGTAACCTATCTGCAAAACAACACCAACACAACAATCTACATATACTACAGCAACCCGGGCGCAAATTCTGCAAGCAATGAAACAACAACTTTTAATTCTTATTTTATTGAAGATAATAGTCCAAGCGATTGGTATGGACTCATTGGTGATTCTGGGTCTGATTTTTATGGCAGAAAGGCAAACCCGTCAAATGCAAAAGCAGTAAAAATAAAAGGCATTGGAGGATGGATTGTTGAGCACACGTCAAATGGTAAAGTTCTTTTAGCAATTCATAGAGGTGATTCTACAAATCCAAATGTAAGTGATATTGTAGGAGAGACAACTCTTATTGATCCCACGACTACAGCTCAGTTTTACTCCTTTGATGTTGATTGGAGTGTGGGAACATACTCTAATTTATGGTGGGTGGCGGATGGTTACAATAATCCTGGCGCTACGGCTTACTCTAAGGTTGGCGGTAGTGGTTCAATGGGACAGGGAGTATACTCTAACACTGCTGGTGCAACTTGGACTACTGGCTGGTATAACTTTGCCCGTTATGTTTTTATGCTTACTCGCAAATACGCCTCCCCTGAGCCAACCGCAACCCTCGGCTCAGAAGAACATACAATAATCTACTCCGAATTCAAGGGAAAAGGAGACACAACCGACCTGGGCAGCATCGGCTCATCAGACACAAATGTATCCGGCCTTATCCTGGATGATGCAGTAAACGCAAAAATCCAGTGGAAACAAAACGTCACACTAAACTGGACATACAATCTTGACAATGCAATTGACTTCACCACAGGAAAAGTCTTCGTCAACACCTCAATGTATCTCTCCCTCAACAAATCAGCAA
This sequence comes from Methanosarcinales archaeon, assembly GCA_048634435.1. Lineage (GTDB taxonomy): Archaea > EX4484-52 > EX4484-52 > EX4484-52 > B79-G9 > B79-G9. The sequence continues at coordinate 622 of JAIWAJ010000163.1, read as the reverse complement.
CCATCACAATGTACAGCCTGAACTACGGTGATGTAAAAGTCTTAAAAGACGGCGCAGACTGCCCCTCATCAATCTGCCAGAACATCACCTACAGCAACCAGAACGGCCTCTTAACCTTCGACGTAACACACTTCTCAGAATACGAGGCATCCGAAGCCAACCAGTCAAAAATAGACAACAACAAAACAGACTCTTTAGACACAGAAATCTACCTCCTCATGAAAGTCCAGTACTACAACCAATCCACAGGACAATGGACAGACGACGGCACAGTCCACGACAGCACCACCCCCATAAACATCTCATCAGCCAGCCTCCTAAAACTCGACCAGTACTTCAACGGCAAATGGAACACATCCGAAAACGCAACCCACGGCGACGGCACCTACAGGGTCTACGCCGCCGCCACAGACGAAAACAACGCAGTCCTCCAAAACATAGACGCCACATACCTAAACGCAACCTTCAACTTCACCATAGACACAGGAAAACCAACGATTACCCTTCACGCCCCCTCAGATAACACGCTCACCACTAACACTTCCTTTAACTTCAACTGGACCGTAACCGACACCTCAGACTCAACCCTCTTATGCAACCTCACAATAGACGAAATAGTAAA
>JAIWAJ010000162.1:0-3655 GCA_048634435.1 Methanosarcinales archaeon | reverse complement strand
CGGGCTTCAATGACAATTGGCAGGCTGGTTGTTCCGCTTGCTCCCGCATTTACCCTTATGGTCTCGCCTGCCTTAAGGGCGAGCTGTATGGGTCCAGCGGAACTGATTGTCTCTGCAAGCGTTTTCTTGGTCCCTACTGCTGCATAGGTGTTCTGGGCGATCGCCTGTATGGTTGAGGAACTTGTTGTCTTGTATGGGTAGCAGAGAGCTGATTCAAAAGTATACTTTATGTTATCCATTCCTTCATTCTGCATCGGAGGAATCAGGATAACCCTTTCGACCTGTGACATTCCAGGCTGGTTTGTCTGTGGATCCGGAGGGTAAAATGTTGCGCTCGAAAGCGTCCACGTTATCCTGTCACTTGTAACACTTCCGGTTCCTGCATTTTCAACGACCCAACTGTCGGCACGCGAAGTTCCAGATGCCATGGGGGGTCCGTATATATATGCCTCTGTTCCGCTAGGCATAGTCTTTCCACCCACATTCTGGAACCCGAATGTGAGAACCGCCCTGTCATTGAAGTCCTCCACGCTTACGACATCAAACGTGAAGTCATTTATCGCCGCACCCTGCGTCTGTGAAAAATTAACATTTCCCCCGCTGCCGCTTGTACATCCGGCTATAACTATCGCTACAACAACCAAAGCAATATTTTTTAAAAAATTCATAATATCTACTCCCCCACAACCTAATGGTGAATATTTTGCTTAACCCATATATATACTTTTAGCGGGGCGGCATTGTGACTATTTTGACCTTTTTGTCAATAGTATAGATATAATCTGCACTGCTGACAAAGCGGTATGGCTCAAGAATATTGACTACAGGGGCTGTCAGGACGCAGGAGAATCGGGAGGTCTGTTTTGAGTAGAGTTTCAGGTTGTCATCTGTCTTCTTGATATACAAATCATCGTTACCATCAGGAAACGCAGTACAAGTACCTGTTTCTGATCGTGTTATTGTGGATGGAATGTCTACAAGAAGCCCTGAGTCACCAGCGACTTCCCCAATACCGTTTCCTATGTTTCTCAAAGTGACATATATTGTCCAGTCATTTTTTGGCTCACCGCTTTTAGATCCTTTTATCGGCTGGGTTTGAGCAGTGTCAAAGTTTATATACACAGGCCCGAAGTTTGCGACATTCTCACCCTTCAGGTTCATGTCCTGGTTTGTATATGCCCTCTGGTTCTTTTCATCAGGGTTTGCAAAGTAGATGTATGTATATGTCTCTGCCTGTGCCTCATAGCTTATCTTGAACTTGAAGTCGCACTCGTGCTTCATCTTGGCAATGACATTCTCATCAGGCGCTGTTATGGTCCATTCGAGAATTGATGCCCTGCCGGGCTTTAATATTGCCTGTCCCCCTGTTTTTTCAAAGCCGTCGGCAATTATATTGACATCTTGATTCGTATAAATAGAACACGTGTCATACAGCAGGTTGTTAAGAGAATTCTCTGTGTTTCCCACAAACAACCATCCTTTAGTTTTGTCATATCTTACAAATTTCGCGTCTTCCTGCCCGATATTAGAAATCTTCATCCTTATTGTGATGACTTCTCCCGGCAAAACAACGCTTGATGGCGTGACAGTGATGCCTGAAATCCTGAGAAGCTCGCTGTTTTGCATTTCTGTTGCCCCCTGTTGTGTGCAGCCGGATAGCACAACAAGCAAACAGACCAATACATATAAGTTTTCGCGCATAGTTCTTTTTGTGCCAACATGGTTAATAACTTTTTGGACTCTTTCATTCGTTCTGCAACAGATGTTTATGCATACAATCCTGTGAATACACTCCTTTTTGCACTTATTTTTGCAGGAGGGGTGTTTTTCATTTACGAGGGGCTGATAAAGCGCTTCAAGCTGAAGATGAACCGAAACTTTCTTTTTGCAGCATCTATGTGGGCGTTTTTTGCAATGGCAATAAGGCTGCTATATGACACAGGGTATACAAAATCCGTGCTTTTTATCACACCTTATGTCACAGTAATAGACTTCGCGCTCGCAGTGGGGTTTCTTTTCATAGCAATATATCTTGAGAAAAAGAAAAAGATTGAGTACTGGAAGACATGGGGTCTGTCCGGGGCACTGCTTGGCCTCATCCTCCTTTCCCTGTCACCGCTAAACAACTGGCGCGGCTTCAGCATGGTTGTCGCCCTTTGGGTTGTGTCTCTTGTAATTCTTGTCTGGGCAAGAAAAATATTCCCGAAGTTTTTTACATGGTGGAATATAGGGGTGCTCGAGGCGCACATGATGGACGCTGCCGGCTCTTTTATTGGCATAACATTTTTCGCATTTTCAGAGGCGCATGTGCTTGGAAGATCCCTTATGGATTATGCAGCGTCTGGGGGGTTGACAGTTCTCGGCTCAGGCGCATGGATAATGTTTCCATTGAAGTTGATAGTCCTGATTCCTGTGTTGTATTACCTTGACCGCTACACAGGGGACATGCAGGAGACAAAATATATTAAGACAATAATATTTGTTCTCGGCTTTGCGATTGGGCTGAGGAATGCGTTTAATATTTTGATTCTCGGCGGCTGAGTATTCTATCCTGTCTACTACCTACTTGCACTAACTGTATAGCGTTTATATAGTGCGCCCGCCCAAATAATGACATGCTCATCTGGATTATTTTTCTTGTTCTTTCAGCTGTTGTGCTGACGATATTGGGGGTTGGGATGTTGGATATGTATGGCAAAGCCCGAATAGAAAAGAAAAAAATGATAAAAGAAGGAGCTGTTGCAGGAAGGTATAAAGATGGCGTAATTTCTATTGCAGACGTTATCAGGCTTCCGAACAATCAATATCATGTATTGAATGATCTCGAAAAGGAGGTTGTAAAGTACCATGAAAGATTTCATGAAATTGCATCGAAATTAGGCTACGAGCAAGCAGAAAGAGAAGACTACGCAGACCTCGCAGCAACATATGCATTGATTTTGGAGGGTGACGTAAAAACTGCCAAAGAGGGTATTAACTTTCTGGAAAAAACCGGAAGAAAAGATAGTATTAATGATATTTCAATAAGCGCCATAAACAAAGTTCTTAGCGGAAATGAAGATAAACTCACAAAAGACGAAGAAGAGAAATTTGCCAGCGGCATGAGTAAAACAGGAAACTTAATAAATAAAGCATATGGGATCTTATCAACTGAAGAGCACGGGCTTAGTGAAAAATATCACATGAGCATTAACCCCGCAATTGAAGGCACCAAAGGGTCGATAAAAAGTATTCTAAAATATTTTGTTGATGCCGTGCCTTATTTGTATAAGCAAAGCAGGGAGGTTGAAAGCGGTCTTAAAGGAGGTGGAGGCGGCCGAAGGCGAAGTCATCGTGTTCATTGACGAGCTTCACACCATGGTAGGGGCCGGGGCGGCTGAGGGTTCGGTGGATGCGTCGAACATGCTGAAACCTGCCCTGGCCCGCGGCACCCTTCGGTGCGTAGGGGCCACGACAATAAACGAATACCGAAAATATGTGGAAAAGGATGCAGCCCTGGAGCGGCGTTTCCAGCCCGTGCTTGTTCAGGAACCTACTGTGGAAGACACCATCTCCATCTTGCGGGGATTGAAAGAAAAATACGAGGTCCATCACGGCGTGCGGATCAAGGATTCTGCCATCGTGGCGGCAGCGACCCTCTCTCATCGTTACATAT
>JAIWAJ010000161.1:0-3737 GCA_048634435.1 Methanosarcinales archaeon | reverse complement strand
GCACCTGCAAATCCGCCGCAGTTCTCTTCAAAAACTTCATCCAGCCGGAAAACGACACTATTGCAGAAAATATCACAACAAACAGGACCGGATTAAACCAGACCATTAACTATACAGACAACATCACACAGGAAAACGCTTCGTTAATAATTAACCAGACAATTCCATACCTAAACGAAACAAACACAACCCTCGGCAACCTCACAGGAGACATCAACTACACTCAAAACATCACCATTCCACAGCCCCTTATTGAAGGAAACCAGACAAATCAAACAACCAATATATCCCTTCCACAAATAAATGGCACTAATGAAACAATCCCGGACAATATCCGGATAAATGACACTGCTCCAACAGAACCCCCGGAGCAATTAGACAACTCGACTATTGGAAACGAAACATCCACCCCTGACGGGCAGCAGCAAAACCAGACAGGCGACAATGCATACAATGAATCAACAGAAGAGTCAGAAGAAGAAAGCCCCAATGAGACCGCCCAACAACCTCAAAACGAATCCCCCACCATAGAACAAGAAGATATAGAACCTGCACCCTCCCCTGCACCTGATGAGTCCGCTACCGAAACAGAAGAACCACAAGGAAACATTTTACCTGAAGATGAGCCTGCAGAAACACAGGAAAACGAATCAGATCCCGCAAACTCAATAACCGGGCAGCTCATATCCATCATGCCCCAAAAACAGACCAGGACATACTACATCTACTACGGGAAAATCATAGATCCGCCTGTCCTGAACGAGACAGAAATAAAAATACTGAACGAGACCCAGGGCGCAGCAGAAATAGGCAGGCCAGTAGAATGGACAAAAATAATCCGCGCAAAAAACACCAACAATCTCGCCGTTGATGTAACCATAGAATTTGAAACACCGGCAACTGCCGAAAACATAACCGCACTTTCAAGGCACAACATCACTTCGTTAACAATTAACACAAAAAGAACATTCGGTATTTCAACACAGGCACAGAAGCTCTCCAAACACTTCACAATAGATGACAGGCTAAACCCCAAGCAGGAAAGCTACTACAAGATAAAGTACCGCACACCTGCCCCGGAGCTTTCAGAAGACGAACCCCTCATCTCAGAGACAAAATGGACAAAGCGCATGAAAGTGACATCTGCAGGCGACATCCATTACATGAACATACTGACCTCTGCAGAAATCCCTAAAACAGAAAAACAAAAAATCAGGCTATACCACATCATCAACAGCACCAGAACAGAAGTCACAAACAACCCACTATACAATGTCCAATACACAGACACAAACAGCAACAATTTAATAGACAAGCTCACATGGCTAACCCCTCACACTTCAGAGCAGGAATTCGAGATAGAAATAGACCTCACAATCCTCAACATCCAGTCCTACCCGACCGTAGGCGGCAACTGGACCGTAAGATTCAACACAACCGGCACAGCCAACCTCACAATAACCGCCGTCAACGGCACAACATGGAGCAATCAAAACGAAGAAAACGATTTAAAATTCCTTGAAATAAAATGCGGCAATCAAACTCTTGATTACGAATGGACAAACACTTCAGTCTTCATAGAGAACTATTCCTGCAACCAGACAGGCTATGAAACCTCGAAAGTCCTGACATCAGGAAGCCACCACCTGATGTTCCGCTTCGGCAGCATAACAAAATACGCGCACAACCTTGCCAATGGCTCAAATCCTGTCCTGACATTTAAAAACCCAACACAGGAGAACAATACCTGCATTAATGAAAATTATACAGAAGTCAATATTTCCATAGAAACAGCGGAAAATGAAAGTTTAGACACATTCAGATTCAACTGGAACACAACAAACTACACATTCTATGATGATTCCCTGGTTCTGGCAATGAATTTCAACAATAATTCTGCAATCGGCGAGAATTCAACCTATGCAGTGGACATTTCAAAGTATGGGAATAATGGAACCTTCCACAACTCGCCGAATGTTACTTGGACAACTGCCGGGAAGTTTGGCAGTGCTGTCAATTTCATAGGAACAAATGGATACATTGATTGCGGGAATGATTCGAGTTTGAACATCACTGATGCGATTACGATTGAGGCGTGGATTTATCCTAAGGGAACTATATCTCCAGAATCAATAGTAGTAACTAGGGCAAATGCGAGTGGCGAGACTACCAATTGGAGATTAATGGCTAAAATTTATGACAGTGGCTCTGGCGTAAACTGGGGATTCAGAGTAGACCCTTCTATTGGTGAAAGTGCTGCAAATTCAGAATTAATACCAAATAACTGGTATCATTTAGTAGTCACTTATGACAGAGAAAACGTTAGATTTTATCTTAACGGAGTGTCTGATGGAACAGACAGTCAAACAATGGCCCTTAATACATCACAACCGGTAAAGATCGGTCGAGGAATTGGTAATGCACAAGTATATTTCAACGGCACCATCGATGAAGTCCGCATCTACAACCGCTCCCTCTCTGCAGAAGAAATCCGGCTCCACTACAACTCAGAACTAAGCAAATACAACTTAACCCAGTGGCAGTTCTATTCGAACATAACAGGATTAACCAAGTCAGGAACTTACACCTACTACGGCTGGGCTAATGATACTGCAGGGAATGCCAATCAAACTGATAATGGAAATTTAAGATATTTAACAGTTGATACCGGAGCCCCGGCAACAACAGCCTCGGCAGTAAAAGATGATAGTTCTTCCTATACTTTCGGAGACTGGACAAACTCGGCCTATGTAAACGTGACCCTGTCCTGCGACGACGGCTCAGGCTCAGGCTGTTCAGTAACTCAGTATTGCACAGACACGGATAATTCCTGCACTCCAAATCTAACGTATATTCCCTGGTGGAACACTTCATGGTCTTACAGGCAGGAAATAAACATATCAAACACTGCTGGAAACCAGACAGACTATCAGGTCTTAATCAACCTGACTTCCTCTGATGTTGGCTCAGACTGGAACTGGAGTAATAATGGTTCCGATGTCAGGTTTACAAAGCCAAGAACTGACAACCAATATTCCTGGCAGACATCATTAAACTACTGGCTCGAATCCTGGAACTCAACAGCGAATACTTCAATAATCTGGGTCAAGGTGCCTTTCCTTGAAAACAACACAAACACGACAATCTACATGTACTACGGCAACCCGGGCGCAACTTCCGCAAGCAAGGGGACAAACACCTTCGTGTTCTTTGATGATTTTGAAAACCAAAACTTCAACAAATGGGATGTGTCTGGAGATTGGCAAATAGTTAGTAATACTGTAAAAAAGGGGGTATATGCAGCATATTGTGTTGAGGGTGCAGCAGGAGGTAGAACATTGCAAAAAGATATAACATTAGATTTTTCCTATGTAGAAACTCTTTATGCTCGAACTGATGGTACTACTCACTGGGGTGCTTACCCCTTTTATGAGAGTGATGAATTAGACACATCAATTTATTCAATAGTTTTTTATGGCGGATATTTAAAATATTATCAAGGTTCATATGTCAATTGGCCCCAAAATAATGCATATGCAGCAAATACATGGTATAAATTCGAGCATGAAGTCGATTTGACCGAAGGAAAACAGAGAGCATGGAAAGATGACAATTATATGGGCGAGATAAATCTTTTAGATAGTGGCGGAGGATCCGTTTCTTCTATATCTAAAATTCAGAAATCACCAGGTGATACTCCAGCAGATGGTTTATGGATAGATGAGATTTTTATAAGG
>JAIWAJ010000160.1:0-3776 GCA_048634435.1 Methanosarcinales archaeon | reverse complement strand
ATAATGGACATGATCACAGAGACCCATGACGTAAAAACATTCATCATAGACAGGCAAATCAGCGCAAAACCCGGCCAGTTTGTGATGGCATGGATCCCGGGAATAGACGAAAAGCCCTTCACAATAACCCGGGCAGGCAAAAGCCTCGCAATAACAGCAAAAAAGAAAGGAGAAGCAACAAGCGCAATGCACATCATGAAAAAAGGCGGCATTCTCGGCATAAGAGGCCCCTACGGAAACGGCACATTCGACCTTGAAAAAAAGAAAAAAATAATTTTGGTAGGCGGCGGCTACGGAACACTGGGTCTCGCACTGCTGCTGGAAGAGGCCATCAAAAAGAAAATAAAAGTCGATGCCATCATAGGCGCCAATACCAAAAAAGACCTCCTCTTTGTAGAGCGCTTCAAAAAGCAGGGCGCAAACGTAACAATCACAACCGACGACGGTAGCGCAGGCAAAAAAGCCCTCGCAACAACAGTACTTGAAGAAAAGCTAAAAACCCAAAAATACGACGCAATCTACACATGCGGCCCCGAAATAATGATGCATTTTGTCCTGAAACTTGGCCTGATATACGGAATAGAAGTACAGGCATCATTAGAGCGCTGGATGAAATGCGGCTTCGGCATCTGCGGCGGCTGCGCACTGGACCCCTCAGGCCTGCGCGTCTGCAAAGACGGTCCCGTATTCAAAACCGATATCCTGAAAGACATCGAAGGATTTGGGTTCACAACCAGAGATAAATGCGGCGCAAAAGTCAAATGGAAAGATATGAACTAACAGCAATATAGGTGATATTCAAATGACAACATCAGAAGACACAGCAAAAATCCTTTTAGAAATAAAAGCAGTCACATTAAAACCAGAAAAGCCATACAGATACGCATCAGGAATCCTGAGCCCAATTTACTGCGACAACCGCCTCCTGATGTTCTACGTAGATGAAAGAGAACAAATAATCGACTATTTCATACAAACAATAAAGCAAAACAACCTCCAATTCGATATCATCGCAGGCACATCAACAGCAGGCATCCCCCACGCAGCATGGCTCGCTGAAAAGCTAAAAAAACCCATGATATACATAAGAGCAAAAGCAAAAGAGCACGGCAAAGCCAACCAGATAGAAGGAAAACTTGAAAAAGGGCAAAAAGTCCTTGTAATCGAAGATCTGATATCAACCGGCGGAAGCTCAGTTGCCGCAGTAGAAGCAGCACGTGAAGCAGGAGGAATAGTAACTGACTGCGTTGCAATCTTCACCTACGAGATGCAGAAAGCAAAAGACCGATTCAAACAAGCAGACTGCAACGTAATCACATTAAGCGACTTCAGCACACTGATTCGCATTGCAGGTGAAAACAATTACATAAGTACAGATGCAGTAAAAAACGTTCTTGAGTGGAGCAAAGACCCCGCAGGCTGGGGCAAAAAAATGGGATTCGAATAATATGGAGCTTAAAATAGCTGTATTCGCATCAGCAACAGGACCATTCGACCCTGAAACACTAGAAAAATCCAGGGAAATCGGCGCGCTCATCGCAAACCACGGGCACACACTTATAACCGGCGGATGCCCGGGCATCCCCCATGAAGCCGCCAGAGGCGCGCACGAGAACAACGGGAAAACAATCGCATATTCACCGGCAAGAGACATAGAAGAACACAAAGAGTTCAGCTATCCAACTGACTGCACAAGCGAATTCATCTTCATCCCGGAAGAATACAGCCATGCCAAAAACCATGACATATACAAGAAATACAGGAACGTATCATCAGTACAGGCATGCGACGCAGCAATAATAATATCAGGAAAAATAGGCACACTGAACGAATTCACAATAGCATACGACCTTGGAAAGACAATAGGAATACTTGAAGGCACAGGCGGCATCACACGACACCTGAAACAACTCATAGCAGACCTTAACAAAAAAACAAATGCAAAAATTATATATTCAAAAGAACCAAAAGAACTCATAGCAAATATTCTGGAGGCGCTCAAATGACATTCACAGACCTTTTAATAAAAAAATCAGAAGAAACAAAAAGCATTGTGTGCGCGGGGCTTGACCCCATCCTCGAAAAAATACCACTGAAAGGCGAACCAGAGCAAAAGCTCACAAAATTCTTCCTTGACATCCTCGACGCAGCAGTATCAGAAAATGCAGTTCCTGCGATAGTCAAGCCAAATATCGCATTCTATGAGCAATACGGCTTTGAAGGCTTAAGAGCCCTCAAAAAAATAATCCCTGCATACCAGAAAAAAGGCATACCTGTAATTCTTGATGCAAAGCGCGCAGACATAGGAAAAACATCTGCAGCTTATGCAAAAAACCTCTTTGACTTCTGGGGCGCAGACGCAATCACAGTAGCCCCCTACATGGGCCAGGACTCAGTATCCCCCTTCATAGAATACACTAAAAAAGACAAGGGAATCTACATCCTTGCAAGAACCTCAAACAAAGGCGCAGTTGACCTGCAGGACTTAAAAATTAATGGAGTGCCCCTATACATGAAAACAGCAGAAAAAATAACAGAATGGTCAGAGAATTCAGGCGTAGGCGCAGTAGTCGGCGCAACCTACCCCAAAGAACTGGAAGCCATTTCAAGGTTCTTTGCAGGCTCAAAAAAAGAAATACCTTTGCTCATACCCGGCGTAGGCGCACAGGGCGGCTCTGCAAAAGAAGTAGTGGATGCACTTAAAAACACCAAAAACCCATTATCGCTCCACAGGATAAACTCATCCTCAGGCATAATCTACGCATACCAAAAGCAGGACACAGACGACTATGCAGGCGCAGCAGCAAAAGCAATAAAACAGCTAAACAGGGAAATCAATTTCTAGAAAAAGAGCCCTAGAGGCCAGAAACCATGACACCAAAAACCCATGCAACATTCCACGAAGAACAGCAGTTCCGACAAACTTGGGTATGGCTCTTCATCCTCCCGGGTTCCCTGATCGTATGGTATATTGCCATACAGGAACTGATTTTTAACAACACTGTCGGCAACAGCAACGCGTCTGATACCATGATACTCATATTCTGGGTCATGTTCGGCATACTATTTCCCATATTCTTCTACAAGCTAAAGCTGATAACAGAAGTGCGCAATAACGGTCTCTATATCCGCTACTTCCCCGTCCATCTCACCTTCAAAAAAATACCGTTAGATAAAGAAACAAAACATTACGTGCGCACCTACAAGCCCATAACAGAATACGGCGGCTGGGGCATAAAATGGGGGCCTGGCGGCAAAACATACAATGTGAGTGGCGACCGCGGGGTTCAACTCGAATTCAAGAATGGAAAGCGCCTCCTGATCGGGTCGCAGAAGCCGGAGCATCTGGAGAGCGCAATCGGGGAATACCTGGGAAAAGAGTACGCTTGAAATGGCTGGGGAGAAGTTGCGCAATGATGTTATATTCAATTGAAAGAGATACCCTAACCAAAAGGTTTTTATAATTTACTAGTAGTAGTAAGTGGTATGGATATCAATGCTTTAGTTGTAGAAGATGAACCAGAATTCCGTTCAGTTTATGTAGCTATGTTACGTAAACTAGGTTGTTCTGTAGATGAGGCAGTATCCTATCCAACTGCTAAGGATATAATCAAAAAACAAGACAAAAAATATCAGTTATTGCTATGTGATACCTCACTTGGACGTCCTGATGGTAACTCTTATGGAACAGAGGTTGGTGACACTTTTCATGAGCATAATCCTGATGGCATTATTATAGCGATGTCATCTGACCCGGATATGGAACACTATTGGAA
>JAIWAJ010000159.1:0-3778 GCA_048634435.1 Methanosarcinales archaeon | reverse complement strand
ATCAATGGAGTTTTGGGATATTTCTATTGTGCTCGAGTCATTTATAATACTGTTCTGCTTATCATCATAAGCCCAGCTGACCACATAGCCATGGTATTTATCCGGGCTCAGTTTTTTGTTTTCAATATACTTGCCGTTGATTACGATGTCACCTGCACTTCTTCCGAACATGAAGAGTAGCTGGGTTTTTGAGCCAGTGTCTGATGTGAATTTCATGAACCAGTATTCTTTGCCGAATACGGGCAGTTCGTCAAATGAGAAAAAAAGGTCGTCTACTACTTTGGTTTTTTCTTTCTTGAGAAAGAGCCGTTTTATGGTTTTGTAGCGCTCCTGGATGTTTTCAATGCGCTTGGTGACTTTTTTTCTCTCGTTTTGCGGCAGTTTGCTGATGTATTTCTGCCTTTCTTTTACTGATTCGATTAGTTCTGTGGATTTGGAGAGTAATTTATCTAAAATGTCGTGATTCATGATTTTATCTTTGTAGCGGGATATTTTTTTCCTGTATGAGGGCATTTCTGTCACCTGACGTGCACATATTTTTTGTGTTTAAGGTGGTTTTTGAGTGGTTCTAACTGTGCGTTTTTATGTAGGCTAAGTTCTATGTAGTATCGCAGAGTCGCGAGGATTCCCATCTTCTCGAGCTTGCGGGCGGATGTGATTACCTTTTTCCCTGAAATGTATTTTGCTGGCCCTATTTGGTTCAATTTTCTTGAAATATCAACATCCTCAAGGACAATATTCCTGTATCCTCCAACTTCGGTGAAGACAGATTTTGACATCGCGGTGTTAAAACCCGGGAGTGTCGCCTTGCCAAGCAGGCTTCTTGCAAGGAGGTAGTTGTTTGTTACTTTTTGTGCAAATAATAGTTTTGGTTTCTTTTTTTCAAATTTGAAGCCAAGGGAGACTCCAAGATAGCCGTCTTCAAGACAGGGTATGACCGTGTCTGTGTAGTCTGAAGGTATTTGCGTATCTGCGTCTATGAATGCGAGGTGATTGCCGCGCGCTAATTTTGCGCCCGTGTTCCTCTGGACTGCAACGGATTTTATTTTCGATGTGATTATCTTGTCTGCATGTTTTTTTGCAATTTCTATTGTTTTGTCTGTGCTGCGGGCATCACAGACTATTATTTCGAATGTGCGCGAGGTATTCTGGTTTTTTATTGATTTCAGGCAGTCTTCAATGTATTTTTCCTCGTTTAAGGTCGGGACAATGAAAGAAATATCCATAGAAATCATTTGCTTTGAAGATATAAATACATTTTGATGGATTGAATCTAATGGATTACGCAACATGCCCTTTCTGCAGAACAAAATGGAGATACTCTTTTCTTCCTGTCGCAATAGCTTCATACGATTTTGTCCCTTTCACTGCTGCGAAGTCCTTAGCTACTCCATGCAAAAACCGTGGTACTAATCGATTAATGATATCCAGCTTCCTTTCATTATCCAGATCCAGTGATTTAAGAACATCGGGGGTTATCATCTCCTCTTTTGTAATTTTCAAGCCAGAATTGTTCACTTGTTTTTTTAAAGAATTAATTAATCCTTTCTTCCTCAAATCTGCAAACAAAAAATATCCTCCAGGCTTAAGAACCCTGCGAACCTCTCTCAAAAACAGGTCCATATCAGCATAATGATGAGATGATTCCACGTTGATAACTACATCGAAACTGTTGTCTTCAAATGACAAGTCTAATGCATCACCATGTGAGAAAGATAATCCTTCAGCAGAATAACGGTTCCTGCAGAATCTGATAGCCCTGTCGCAAAGATCCACTCCGGTCATGGACTCTGGCTTCAGATACTTGGCAATATAAGAAGATCCTCCTCCTCTTCCGCAACCCACTTCCAGTGCATCCAGACCATCCCACCGTATATTGGCAGATGTAGCAACATGATTATAAAGCTGGATAGAATATCTGTTGCCCTCGTCCTCGTCTTTCAACTTCAACTTCCCATTGCCATTAACATAACCATAATTAAGGAAAGATAACTCCTGGTTCTTGTCTGACCTACTGACATACCAATACCAACTCATCAAAATAAGATTCCTTATCTTTTTTTTCAGAATCATACTCATTATATGTGATTATTTTATTTAAAGTTATTGCGAAAGAATTACTGGCTTCGCCCCATTTTGTGCGGGTTTTCAGATGCCTCTTCGGTGCTTTTTTGCTGAGCGCATATTAGTTTCTGCTGAATTCACTCAGGAAAGGCTTCCTTTCAGGCTTTTGAACATTTCCTTGAATGGCCCTCTTTTGAATGCTTTGCCGCCTTTGAATTTTTTCATCATCTTGCTGACCTGCTTGTAGTTTTTCATGAGTTCCTTGACTTCCGGCGGCTGAACACCTGATCCTTTTGCTATTCTTTCGATGCGCTGTGAATCTATTATTTCGGGGCTGCTTTTTTCTTTTTTTGTCATTGAGTCCATTATTATTTTCCATTTGCCCATCTTGTCCTGCTGCTCGTTTAAGAGGTGCTTTGGTATCTTGACGCCCCCCATCGGCAGCATGTCCATTATCTTGTTGAGAGAGCCCATTTTGTTCATACTCTCTATCTGGTCGTAGAATGTGTTTAGGCTGAATTCGCCGCTCATTATCTCCTGTGCTTTTTCGGGTGTTATGACTTCTTTTGCTTTTTCCAGGAGGGTTTCGAGGTCCCCCATGCCGAGGAGGCGCGAGACGAATTTGACTGGGTCGTATATTTCAATGTCATCTGATTTCTCGCCGGTGCCGATGAATTTTGTTCTGGTGCCGGCTGCGTAGCATGCTGAGAGGGCTCCGCCGCCTTTTGCGCTTGAGTCCATCTTGGTTATGATGACGCCTGTGAGGCCGACGAGTTCGTTGAATTCTTTTGCCTGGGTTCCTGCAGCCTGCCCTATGTCGCCTGAGAGGACGAGGAGTTTTTCGTCGGGGTTCAGGATGTCGTTGATTTTTTTTAGTTCTTCTCTTAGCTCGTTGTCCAGTGCTGAGCGGCCTGCTGAGTCTATGATTATTACTTCTTTGTCTTTTAGTTTTTTGAGGCCGTCTTTTACTATTTTTACGGGGTCTTTTTCTTTTGGGTCGCCGTAGAATTCAATGCTTATTTCCTGTGAGAGCTGGTTTAGCTGCTCGTATGCTGCCGGGCGCCATACGTCGCATGATATCATGGCGCAGGAGAGGCCTTTTTTTGTGAAGTATTTTGCAAGTTTTGCTGTTGTGGTTGTTTTTCCTGAGCCGTACAACCCAAGAAGCAGTATTTTCTGCTTTGCAAGCCTGATGTCCGGCTTTTTTTCGCCGAGGAATCTTACGAGTTCCTTGTAGACGATGTCTACTATGTGCTCTCTTCTTGTGAGGCCTTTTGGTATTTTTTCGTCGAGGGCTTTTTCTTTGATGTTTTTTGAGAGCTCGAAGACGAGCTTTACGTTTACGTCCGAGGCGATGAGGGTGCGCTGGATGTCTTTTACCAGCTCGTCTACTGCTTTCTTGTCGGCGACGCCGAGGCGCGCGAATTTGTTGAGCGCATCCTTTATCTTGTTGAACATAAGTATTGTATTAATGGGTTTAATTTTAAATAGGTTTGATTGGTCTGCCTGCGGGTGGCTTTTAGATTTGATTTATAAAGATTGAATCAGAACTAGAGATAATATGGAATCAGAAAATCAAAGTGCAAAAGTAAGAAATTATGCAATTGCGGGGCTCTGTATCGTGTTTACAATTCTGATGCTGGGGTTTTTTATGAAAGTATTTGTGTTTCATTTTGGAGAAAGTCCGGCGCGCATTTATTCCAGTTGCGAGAAT
>JAIWAJ010000158.1:0-3804 GCA_048634435.1 Methanosarcinales archaeon | reverse complement strand
ATAATTATACGCGCAATGAGACGGTTGATGAAGGGGATAGCGGGGTCGTTAATGAGACTGAAGAGTCGGAAGAAGTTGTCGAGTGATTGTTGTCTGTAGTTCTTTGTCTGCGTTTATGGAATTTTCCCCCTGCATATTTGTGTAATCCGCCCTTGAACCCCCACCCGCCCGACGTCGTTTCATGTCGTTTCAGAGGCTTATTATGGTGTGGGATGTTACCTGTAGTCGAAAGAGTTTTCTTTGAAGTGGTCGTAGCCGGTTTTTTTGAGTCTGGTTTTTGTTTTTTTGTCTATCAGGTATATTTCCTTTTCTTTTGTTATTTTTCCTATAATTGTGGCTTTTGTGCCTGTTTGTTTTTTGAGGGTGTCTATTATTTTTTTTGTGTCTTGTTTTTTTGCTGTGAAGAGCAGCTCGAAGTCTTCGCCGCCGTAGAGTGCGGTTTCTTTTGTGTCTTTTGATATCTTTTTCAGGAGTTCGTCTGTTGCTCCTGATGTGGGGATCCTGTCTTTGTAGATGACTGCGCCTACTTTGCTTGCTTCGCATATTTCTTTTGTTTCAGTTGCAAGACCGTCGCTTATGTCGTTCATTGAGGTTATGCAGCCTGTTTTTTTTAGGGTTTGGGATTCTTTTAAGCGGTGGCTGGGTTCCAAGTGGGCTTTTTTTAGTGTTTGTTCTGATTTTTTGCTGATTTTGGGGTTGTGCCGGAGAAGGTGGAGGCCTGCTGCTGATTTTCCGAGGTCGCCTGTGACCATGAGGATGTCGCCTGGTTTTGCGCCTGAGCGGGGTATTTCAGTGCCTGTTTCGCCTGTTAGTGTGATGCTTATTGTTAGTGCGCCTCGCGGGGATGAGGTTATGTCTCCGCCGATTATGTTTATTTTGTGTTTGCCTGTCTCTTTTGTTATGCCTTTGTAGAGTGAGTCTATGAATTCTACTGTTGTGGTTTTTGGTATTGCGAGTGAGATCAGCATGTGCTTCGGGGTTGCGCCTATTGCTGCTATGTCTGATATATTTGATACTGCTGATTTTCTGCCGATTTGTTCTGGTGTGTGGGTGGATAGGGAGAAATGAGTGTTTTCTATGAGCATGTCGGTTGTTATTGCTATGTTTTTGTTTTTTGGCGGCTTTATTATTGCTGCGTCGTCGCCGATGCCGACTATTACTTCGCTGCTGGTTTTTATGGTGCTTTGGATGCGTTTTATTAGCGCCTGTTCGCCGCCTATTTCTGATATTTTTGTCATGTGTGGTATATTTTTTTTTATCTTTATAATCTTTTTATTAGGCTTGTTGCATAAACATGGAAAAAAATGGCGTACACATATTGAGAATAGGCAAAAATGCTATAATCAGCGTGTAATGCCTGATTTTCTAATCTTTACGCAAAATGTCTGTTCTGTGGTTGTTTAAGAAGGAGTTTTTTTGAGTTCTTCTAAAGACGTTATTAATTCATCGGCTAATTGCGGAACTTGTTGTGGATCGTTGTAGACTGCTTTCCATAGTTCTATGTTTGAGCGTCCTGCATCAGCTACTATTGTTTCAGGCATTATACCCATCATACCCACCAATGTAGGATCCTCCTTGAGGAGTTCTTTCATTCCGGGTGGAAGACTATCTATGTAAAAACCTATTAGTGCTGAACTTATTACAGCGGCTCCATTATATCCTCTGAGGTCTACATTCTCGAGATTATCACTATCGAGGAAATATTTCTTTATTTCTTCTACATGACGTATTGCTTCATTGATAGTAGGATATGGGTCTGGCATGTTTCTACTTGTTGATACGTATCTTTATATATCTTTTTGGTATTTTTAGCAATTATTCCATTTAAGGCATCTTGATTTTTTTGGATGAATAGCATAAAATGCGTTGCCAGCTGTCTTCTTATTTTTTTATTGCGCAGTATTTCCCGCACATGGTGCATGTTTCGTGGTCTTTGTCAATTCTATATTTTTTGAATGCGGTCGGGTCGAGGGCGAGGGATTGCTGTTTTTTCCAGTCGAGGTCTTTTCTTGCTTTTGACATGGCGTTGTCGCGCTCTTGTGCGCCTTTTATGCCTTTTGCTATGTCTCCTGCGTGGGCTGCGATTTTTGCTGCGATTACGCCCTGTTTCACGTCCTCGATTGTCGGGAGCGCCAGATGCTCAGAGGGGGTTACGTAGCAGAGGAAGTCTGCGCCGTGGGCGGCGGCTATTGCGCCGCCTATTGCTGATGTGATGTGGTCGTAGCCGGGGGCTATGTCTGTTACGATCGGTCCCAGCACGTAGAATGGGGCGTTGCTGCATAGTGATTTCTGGAGTTCCATGTTGGTTTCTATCTGGTTGAGGGGGATGTGGCCGGGGCCTTCGATCATTACCTGGACGTCGTTTTCATATGCTTTTTTTGCAAGTTCGCCAAGTGTTATTAGTTCCTGTACCTGGCTTTTGTCTGTTGAGTCAGCTATTGAGCCGGGTCTTAAGCCGTCGCCTAAACTTAATGTGATGTCGTGTTTTCTTGCAAGTTCGAGGAGTTCGTCGTAGTATTCGTAAAGGGGGTTTTCCTTTCTGTGATGGGTCATCCATTTTGCAATCAATGAGCCTCCACGGCTTACTATGCCTGTTGTGCGGGGATGATTTTTCAGGGTTTCAAGTACTTTCCGGGTTACGCCGCAGTGGACTGTTACGAAGTCGGTGCCGTCTTCTGCGTGTGTTTTTATCGCGCCGAAGAGGGATTCTTTTGTCATGTGCGTGATGTCTTTGCATTGCACTGCAGATTGGTATATGGGTACTGTTCCGAGAGGGATGGATGATTTTTGTATTATCATCTGTCTTAATTTGTTGATGTTTTTTCCTGTGCTTAGGTCCATTATGGCGTCTGCGCCGTATTTTATTGAGATTTGCATTTTTTTTAGTTCTTCATCGAAGTTTTCGCGGTCAGGGGAGGTGCCTATGTTTGAGTTGATTTTTGTTGTGAGGCCTTTGCCAATTCCTGTGGGGTCTGTGTTTCTTGATTTGTTTTTCGGGATGATTATTGTGCCGTCTGCTATGCATTTTCTTATGTATTCCGGGTCACGGTTTTCTTTTTTTGCTACCAGTTTCATTTCTTTTGTTATTATGTTGTCTTTTGCTTTTTTCAGGAGGGTCATTGTATCACTGCCTGTAGTTCATGTGTTTCTTTTTTTATATCTTTGCCGATTATCGCGGATATTACTGCTATTGAGTCTGCGCCGGCTTCCATGACTTGTTTTGCGTTTGTTTTGGTTATTGCGCCGATTGCTACTATGGGGATGGTTGTGTTTTGTTTTATCTGTTTCAGGGTTTCCAGGCCGATTCCTGCTCCTGCGTCTTTTTTAGTGGATGTGTTGAATACGGGGCCGATGCCCAGGTAGGTTGCGCCGTCAATTTCAGCTTGTTTTGCCTGTTTGATTGTTTTTGCGCTGATGCCGATTATAATTCCTTTGAATATTTTTTTTGCTTCTTTGATGTTTATGTCGTTTTGGCCCAGGTGGATGCCGTCTGCGTGGGTTTTTTGCGCTATTTTTGGGTGGTCGTTGATTATCAGGAGGGCGTTGTGTTTTTTTGTTAGGGTTTTTAGTTTTTTTGCGGTTTTCAGGATTTCTTGTTCCGGGAGGTTTTTTTCGCGGTACTGGATTATTTTTATGCCTGCTTCTAGTGCGTCTTTTGTGTCTTTTTCTGCGCCCTGTTTTGAGAGGGTGGTGTCTGTTATCAGGTACAGTTTCGGGATTTTTGTTGGTTCTATTTTG
The DNA here is from genome assembly GCA_048634435.1 of Methanosarcinales archaeon. Taxonomy (GTDB): domain Archaea; phylum EX4484-52; class EX4484-52; order EX4484-52; family B79-G9; genus B79-G9. The sequence goes on along the minus strand of JAIWAJ010000158.1, from coordinate 66 downwards.
TGTCACCTTGTTTTTGTAGTTTTTCGGGGGTTAGGTTGTGGAGTTCGTCTATGAGGTTTTTTTTGT
>JAIWAJ010000157.1:0-3836 GCA_048634435.1 Methanosarcinales archaeon | reverse complement strand
TTTCGGGTTTTCCGATATGAAGAAGCACAAAAGGAACCATCTGTATGAGTATGCTCGCTTCTTTAAATTTTTCTTTATTTAAATTTTTCTTTCTAAAAGTTAGATATGCAAAGAAAAGAAGAAATTTGGCCTTGTCCAAAATGTGACAATGGAGAATAGACAGTATATTTTAACAAACATTTATATATTTTAAAGTTTTAAAATATATTAAAAGTTGTAAAAGGTGTGATGATATGATTGGGGCTGAGAGGGAATTTAGGGCATTTATGGAAAAGATGTGCCAGATGGCAGGGCTTGATCCACTGTCTTCAAAGATTATTGCGCTTGTGTATATTTCACCGGAAGACGTGGCAATGGATGAGATTGCCCGGGAGACAGGATATAGTCTTGCATCAATCAGCCTCAAAGTGACGATGCTTGCGCAGTTTGAAATCATAAGCAAGACCCGCAAGCCAAACAGCAAGAAGTATTATGTGCATATGGAGAAGAACTTCATTGATGCAACAATCGACCAGCTTGTAAGGAAGCAGCAAAATCAGTTAAGCTATGCAAAGTCTGAGCTTCCAGGGATACTTGAGAAGTTCAGGGAGAGGGCGAAAACTGACGATGATAAAAAAAAGCTTGCAATAGTTGAAAACTACCAAGGCCAAATTATGAGATTTGACTCTGTGATTGTCGATATGATTGATATGCTAAAGAAAATTAAGTGATATTATATGAAGAAAAGTATGCCTGTAATTGAAATAAAGAACGTGGAGAAAATCTACAAGATGGGCGACGTCGAAGTTCCTGCGCTCGACGGTGTTGATATTGTCATCAATCGCGGCGAATTCGTCGCAATCATGGGTCCGAGCGGCAGCGGCAAAAGCACTGCAATGAACATGGTCGGATGCCTTGATGTGCCTACAAGAGGCAGAATACTTCTTGACGGCCATGACATCTCACAGCTGGGCGAAAGTGAGCTTGCCCAAATACGCGGCAAGAAAATCGGCTTCATCTTCCAGACATTCAATCTCATCAACTCAGTCAATGCAATAGAAAACGTCGAGCTGCCCATGATATTCCAGGGGGTCCCAAAAGACGAGCGGACAGAAAAGGCAAAAGAGCTTCTCGAACTCGTTGATCTTGGAGACAGGATAGACCACAAGCCAACAGAAATGTCAGGCGGCCAGCAGCAGAGAGTCGCAGTTGCAAGGGCACTCGCAAACGACCCGGAAGTCATACTCGCAGACGAGCCAACAGGCAACCTTGATTCCAAAACAGGAAAAGAGATAGTTGAGCTTATCGAGAGACTGCACAAAAAAGGAAAAACAGTTGTTATGGTCACGCATGATGAGACACTTGCAAAGCATGCAGAAAGGATAGTACGTCTAAAAGACGGGAAAGTAGTTAAAGAGGTGTGATATATTATGAAAAAAATGTTAGCAGGAATAATAATGATGTTGATGATACTCCAGGGCAGCGCCTTTGCGCAAACCAGCCCCGGGTACAGTGACTTTAATATCGTCTCCACAATATACGAGCCATACCCTGCAGAGCCGGGAAAATACATCGACCTTTATGTAAAAGTTGAGAACCTCGGCACAAGAGCTGCAACAGATAGTACTTTTGAGCTTCTGCCGAAATACCCGTTCAGTCTTGATTCTGATGTGGATGCAATTAAAAATTACGGGCGGATTGAGCCGTCGCAGCCAGTGCTTTTGAAGTACAAGGTAAGGGTTGACAAAAATGCGGTGTCCGGGAACAGTTCAATAGATCTGAGATACCGCACAGGGAAGGAAGGTATGTGGTTTACTATTTCATTTGATATTTATGTGAAGCCAAGAGACACTATACTTTCTATTGAAAAAGTTGAATCTGTGCCTGATGAGATTGTCGCAGGGGGCAAGGCAAGTGTGCAGTTTACGCTTAAGAATCTTGCAAATACGCAGATAAGGGATATCACTCTAAAGCTTGACCTGTCTGGTTCAGCTACGCCTTTTGCACCTGTGGGCTCAACTACTGAGAAAAGGATTGAGAAACTTGAGGCTGGTGAAGAGGAAAGCGTGATTTTCCGTATCATTTCAGAGGCATCTGCTGAGCCGAAAGTCTATAAAATACCGCTTACTTTGACCTATTCAGATGAAGCAGGGACAACATACACTAAAAGTGATATCATCGGACTTTTGATTTCTTCTGATCCGGAATTGCAGTTATATATGGAAGAATCAGATACATTCATGGGGGGTACAAAGGGCAGTGTTATTGTCAGTGTCTCAAATATTGGTGCAACGCAGGCGAAGTTTGTAAGTATTGTGCTTGCACAGTCAAAGAATTATGAGATTATCGGGCCTGACAGGACATATATAGGTAATCTGGATTCTGATGATTTTGATACTGCTGAATTTAGACTCTATGTTGATGAGTCGCTGAACGATACGAAGATACCGATTGTGGTTACTGTTACATACAAGGATGCGTATAATGATGAGCATACTCGCGAATTTGGTCTTGAGCTTCCAATATATTCAAGGGAACACCTTATCAGGCTTGGTGAGATAAGTGCAAATGGCGGTTCAAATCCTGTGGTCTATGCAATTGTTGCGATTATTGTATTGTACATCCTCTACAGGCTGTTCTTCAGGCGAAAGAAGAGGTCGTAAGCTTATGCCTGCGGCTTACAAGCCTTTAGGGAGTGCTCTTCGGTGAAATAGATGCTCATAGATTATTTCAGGTTCTCGCTTAGTACGTTCGGGGGGCGCAAGCTTAGAACCGCTCTTACTATTCTTGGAATATTTATTGGTATCGCTGCTGTAGTTTCACTGATATCACTCGGCCAGGGCATGCAGAATGCAATAGATGAGCAGTTTGAGATGCTTGGAAGCAACAGGATAACTGTAACCCCGGGAGGCGGTGACATGTCATCCCCGATGACTGCCGGGCTTGTTGCTGCAAAATTATATGACCATGATGTTAAAGTCATCCGCAAGGTAAAAGGCGTTGACTATGCCATCGGCATACTTGTAAGGACAGCGAAAGTCGAGTATCGCGGCAAGTCGCGATATACAATGCTTTTCGCATCATCCACAGATTCAAAGTCCATAAGGTTTATAGAGAACATTGATTATTTTATGGTAGAAGAAGGCAGGTACCCGAAAGAATCAGAGAAATACAAGGTATCAATCGGCCATGACATGGGAGAGAGCCTGTTTGACAGAAACATCCGGCTGGGCGAAAAAATAACCATCAGCAACAAGAATTTCGAATTGGTTGCAATCAATAAGAAATCAGGCAACCCTGCACATGACAATAAGGTTTCTATCCCTCTTAAGACAGCCCGTGAAATATTTGATATTGAAGATGAATTGTCTTTGATATTTGTTGAGACAAGTCCTGGTTTTGAGCCTGCACAAGTTGCGGAAAATATCGAGGATGCACTGCGCAAAGACCATCGCCTAAAAGTTGGGGAAGAGGATTTTACTGTGGCTACTGCTGAGCAGATGATTGCGAGTTTCAAGGGAATGCTCGGGATGGTGCAGGCATTTCTTGTCGGGATTGCATTCATATCGCTTCTTGTCGGCGGTGTGGGTATCATGAACACCATGTACACATCAGTGCTTGAAAGGACAAGAGAAATAGGCATCATGAAGTCAATTGGTGCGAGAAATGTTGATGTCATGGCGATATTCGTTATTGAATCCGGGCTGCTTGGGCTTGTGGGCGGCGCTATAGGGGTTGTTATGGGCTATGCTATTGGAAAGGCTGCGGAAATGGTTGCTGTGTCTTCAGGGGTGACTATGTTGAAGGTGTTTTATTCTGCTGAACTGATTATTGGAGCACTGCTCTTTTCGTTTGTT
>JAIWAJ010000156.1:0-3769 GCA_048634435.1 Methanosarcinales archaeon | reverse complement strand
CCTGTAGATTGTGCGGTTTTCTGGTGTTATTGTATAGTTGGTTATGTTTAGTATTCCAACAACTTCAACAGGCGTGGACCTGGAGTTTGGTGTGCTGTCAGTGTAGAACAGGTCAGGGTCGTCAGTTATGTTGCACAGTATTGTATGGCTGCCTTTCTCGACTGAGGGGTCTGATGTGTTCCATTGCCAGTACGCGGTCTCATCTGTTGTAGTATTCGTGCCGGAATATACTCCATCAACATAGAAACTGACATTGTATCCATCAAGTATTTTGTCGCCTACAGGAAGTATCGGGTCATCAAAGTCTATTGTGCATGAAATGTTCAGGATATATCCCAGTACAATAGTGGGAGAAGATATTGAGATGCTGTCTGCCACGGTTCTCCTGAAGACCCGTACATACACATTATCTGTTGCACCGTTGGGATAATAGTCATAATCCGGTTGCGCAGTTATCATACCATTGCCATACCAGTCAGGGCCTACATAGTCGTCTGTATATATTTGTCTCATTGAAAGCCCGGAATCTTCATAGAACCAGTTTATGGTGTAGCTTACGTTTGATGGGTTGTCGCATGTGTCATTTACTATTGCACTAAGGGTTATCTGGTCTGCGTAGTGATATACGGTTGATACGAGGGGCGTGGTAATGTTTATTGTCACATTGTCAATAATGTCAATGTATGCTGAACTCATGTTGTTTCCAATAACGTATTTTGAACTTGGGACCTCAATCATCGTGACATTTGCCAGATACCTGTCAGGGAGTTGCGAGCAGTTTAACTCCCACGTATAATTGCATCGCCCGGTGCTGTCAGTGGTTGTATTGTCAAGATATTCATTGTCTATGTACCACATGCAGGTATATCCGCTCTCTTCTAACGTGTAGATATCATCATTAACCAGTTTTGCGCGAAATATTGCAGAAGTGTTCCTTCTTGCAATAGTTGAAGTATACTCAAACTGTATAGACATAATCTCCTTAATGTCAATTACCTGCTCTATGCTGGCTGAAGGATGATAGAAATTTGCAGAGGTGTTGAATATGACTGTATTGTTTCCCATTTCAATGTCTGCTGTTGGGTTCCAGTTGAAAATGCATATACCTGTACTGTTTGTCTGGCATGAGCCGACGCTTATGTATGTCCCGTTTGTCGTATTTGCATAGAAGTTGACTGTAGTCGCGTTTACACTGATATTTAGCTCATCACTCACGTTCACTGTGAACTTTGTTGAATTAGGTGATAGGCTATCGCTTCTGAATATCTGTGTTGGCGCTGCATTTATGAGTACAAGTGTTAAGTTACCGTAAATGTATATAGATGAATCGTCCATTGACTTTACTACAGTATAACTCGTTGAAGAACTGTTTGAAATATTACAGGAGACTGTGTAATTTTCAGGAGTGATGCCAGATGTATCCCATGTGTAACTGGCGTATCCTGTTGAGTTTGTGTTTGATGTTCCTATCTCCTGTTCATTTACTGAGAATCCTACAGTGTAATTATATATGCTGTTTTCTGAGTCTTTTTCTTCTTCTAACGTGACTTTGCAGGTTATCTTGTTTATGTCCCCACGGTCATAATTGCCTGATAACGGGGATATGACATGTACATATGCTTTCCCGATGATTGTTATGTTTACACTGTCTGTGCTGTAGTTTTTGCTTGAGTTATAGTATGCTTTTGAAGGCGACACCTTTATGGTAAAGTCGCCGACTGTATGGTTCTGGGGTACATTCCATATTGTCGTGGCACTCTGGCTTGCACCTATGCTCTTATTCAGTGTGGTGGAATTCAATAATCTCCAGTCCACAGTCAAACCGGATACACTATTCCCGCACTGGTCAACAATTGTTGCTATTAAATCCTGATAGATTCCGAGATAAACATCATCCTGATTGTCTGGTGTTATGATTGTGGTGTTCAGAATATCCCACAGGTAAACTGTCTCCTGGTCATACCATTCGCTTGTGTATCTTTCGATATGGAGCGTATCGTTTCCATTAGCTGAAACCTGCATATCTCTTCTTCCGACTGAAAGTGTTGGCTCTGATTCGCATGTTGGGGACCATGAATAATTGCAGTATCCGGAGGCACTGGTTTTAGTTTCTACTGTTGTCCCGTTTATGTCCCAGTAGCATGTATAGTCCGGGATTCCTTCTGAGATATTATGGCTGTTATATACCTTTACTGTGAAATTAAATTTAGTATATCTCATAAACTCTGTGCCGTTGACTGAGAGGTCGCTGACAGAAATTTGTTTCCATACCTGGATTCCTGCACTGTCAAACAGTGCATCAGGATCCGGCTTTCCTGTGTTGTTCGGGATATAAGCAGGATCAGAGGTCAGGAGGAGCGCATCCAGAGGGTCTGTGTCTCCTGATGAGCCTGTCTTCGTTATGTTTATTATGTGGTATCCTTTGTTCAGGCTTAGAGTCGAAACATTTGTCCATAAGTCTTCTGTGCTGTTTCCTGTTATGTTCCTGATAATTGTTTCATTTTTATAGATTGTCCAGTTGTCAGACTCGTGATAGTGGCGCATCCATAATGTATATATGTTTTCATCAGTGATGGATATGTTATAACTTACCCATTCTCCGCTGTCCATTAATACAGCAGTGGAATTGGACCATCGCGTGGCATTTGAATCAGTTGCTATGCTTCCGCCTGCGGCACTGTATGATTCAGCCTCCAGCCATATGTAAGCATGTAAGTTTTCATAGTATGGTTTGACTAGAGTTATGTTTACTGTGCGGTTTGTTAAAGGCGGTTTTGTATTTAGTGAGACGCTTGGCAGGCTGCCGAGGTATTCGCCTGTGTCTTCAAAGCGCCATGTTACAGAATCCGGGCTTACTGTGTTTTCGTTTTCATCTTTTATTGTTGAGCTTAATGTTTTTGGTTTTGCCACGTAGTATTTTTCGTTGTCATTGTCAATTGTTACTTTTAATTTGCCTTTGATTGTCAGGTATATATTTTCTGCTATTGTCTCATTAAAGGGAAGGGGTGAATAGCTTTCGATGCTTACATTGTACAGGATGCGATATTGCCCGGGCGTGAATGCCTGTGCGGGATTCCATGTATAGTTGCATGTGCCGTTTGCTCCTGTTGTGCAGTCTGCAAGAATCGTCAGATCATTGTCATTATTATAAGCGTCTTCTATGTTGTGGTATGCGAAAGTTACGTTTGCGTTTTCGATTGGAATGTTGTCCATGTCTGTGATGTTTGCGATTAATGTGGTGTTGTAGGGTGAATAATTGTCTTTCCTGTAGATTGCTGTTACTGTCAGATTCGCGTTATGATTAAATTCATCTACTAGTGTGAATGCTACAGATGCGTTTTTCACGATCGCTATGTGCCTGTAGCCTCCGCCATTGGAGTTCCATGACCAGTCACTGATATTGCATGTGAAATTATAATTACCCAGTGACTCATTTGTCATGTCCAGATCATAGTTGGCATCTCCGTTGACATCTGCGTAGAGGGTTATTATGGATTCGTTTGAACATCCTTCGCATTTGAAGTCTACAGGATAATTCTGCATTCCATTCCCGCGCCCGCTGTAATTTGTCCTGACTTTGCATGTGATGTTGACTATGCCTCTTGCAATCTCCCCATTTATGGGCTCCGGTTTTGCCATGGATACTTTTACTTTGTTATGTGCAAAGAAATTCTGGACATCTGAGTTGCTCCTGTAGCTGAGCCAACTATAGTGTATTGTTTGTGTCCCTGTTGCTTCATAATGATCTTTTGTTACACGGATTCTCATT
>JAIWAJ010000155.1:0-3807 GCA_048634435.1 Methanosarcinales archaeon | reverse complement strand
GGTTCACGCGACATTGATATCGGTCTCCACATAGATGCAAAGTGGAGCATTGACCAGTTAAAAAAGTCCATATTCCCGGGATTGGTTCATCATCTTGAAAAAGACGGGTTCGAATGGCAGGGATTCAGAATGTTCAAAAATTATCATACAGAAACAGCAAAAGAACTAACTCCTGAAGAATCAAAAACACTATTCGCACCCTCAATATTTCCACTCTACATAGACATAATCGTAGACTTCATACATCCGAGATTCAGCGATATATTCGGCTTTGTTCCTATAGACGAACCATTACTGAAATACTTTTTTGAAAATGAGAAATTGAGAAAAAACATACTTTTTTACGGGGCCAATTTAGTTCTGCCGACTCCTGAACTGTTGCTTGCCATGAAACTAAACTCTCTTCCCGCAAGAGACAAGGAACATAAAAAAATCAAGGACATATCAGACATATTTGCACTGCTGTTCTTCTCTGGCAGAAATTTATCAAGTATAAAACAAGGACTGACCTCGTTCTATGAACCAAAGAAAGTAACATCTGCTGTAAAAAACATAACTGATATGGAAATTCATTCTGTTGCAGGCGCTCTGGGGTTTGAATTTTCTGAAATTAAAAGAGTTTTAATAGAACTTGCGAAGTAACCCATATAAAGCGCATCCACATATCCAATCACAGGAGACGACATCCCCCTCTTCCGCTCAAGTTCCGAAAAGCTCAACACTGCCTTCAGCCTTGCAGGCATGCACGGCTTCCGGAGAGACAGCTATACTCCCCCGGGATACTGGCCAATACTTTTATGATCATCTTCTTCCTCTTGATACGCGGCTGCCTGCGCACAAAAAGCCCCGTTCCAGCCAAATCCCTGCAAAATTAACCCATATAACCGAAAAATTGATAAAAATTAACATCCATATAAGCGTATAGATATTACAAATACTGTACGTACTACAACTGCACATACTACACAGACAATACATCACCTGTGTAAATGGCGGCTGAAAAAGCCGCGAAAACAGCAAAAAATCACCAGAAAACAGGCAAAAGACCAAAAGATTTAAAAAGAATTACCTACAAGTAGTACAAGTGTAAGTTGCACATGAAAGAGACAGCTACAAATGGTGATAATCATGGCAAAATTTCAAAATCCCGGAGACGAAATATTAAAGACAGTATTTAGCCTCGCCGAAACTTCTGTTCCATATCAGGAGATGATAAATGCATCCTGCGCAGGCGACCTGAAAATCATCAACAACAGCACAGGTATATACGGGATAATTGTAGATAAAACAGATTGCAGGTATCATATTTCAACTGTTTCTGATGAAAACGGGAAGCATACCGCCCTGACCCCGACATACAAAGCCAGTATATTTCAAATAGATGCCGCCGCAGTTGGTGAAACAGCATCAATCGGAGACATTACATCACAATACACCAGCACCATGACAGATACTTTTCTCAGCCACTTAACAGACATTTATGCATCTGTAAAAGGCTCAGAGGAAAAATTCAGCAAAGTGCTGGAGCGCATAGAGACCATGGGCACTGGCCTGCCGGAAAAGGAAATAGACGCGGATGCACTGTCCCCGCGTTTGAGTAAGTTATACTCCCGTCTTGAAACGACAAGACAAAACCAGCCCCATATACTTCCTGCATTAAATGAAGCACTAACTAATTACAATGAAATAAATGGCACTGATGTCACATTATTTGAATTCGCAGAAAAAAGTTACGCAGCCATGTACGATATGACTGGTTCCGCCACAGGATCCGCAGGCAATTCCGGACCAGGAATACCTTTGCGCCAGGGATTAAGGAAAGCACTACCGAAAATAGCAGTAGGGATAGGAATTGGAGCGGTTGCACTGTCTTTAGGCTGCACAGACAAGCCGGATGATGATAATTATGATGACGGGGTGCATCTCAGTCTTGAGGAACTAGGAGCACCAGTGGACGCTGTGAATGGTTATATAGAAAAAAATTGGTTTGAGAATATATTCGACGTTGATGTCCCTGATTATGAAAATAACCAGCTATATGCAATGGCGAACGGCAATGATGAAGAAGCAAAAGCCGGTCCGCCGACACCCACGCCGGTAACAGCATGCGCCGTAGCAACAGACCCTGAGACTGGCAAAATAACTGTATATGTTGAGGGAAACGACCCGATTCCTTTGGATGTGGGCGACATACCCCCCGGCTGGGAGGAGCACATTATCAAAGACCCCTCGCAACTAATTCATATCAAAGAAACAGGCGAAAACAAATACCAAATCAACAACCTCGCACAGGAAATGCAAGTCGAGGACGGCGTCTGGAAAGTAAGCCATGAGATGGGAAACAAATACTCAGGCGACACAAAATTCAATGACAATATCTTCGAAATCAACGGTGGTGTAGACGATATGTGCGGCGGCATCGTTCTTGATGACAACGGCATACCTCATGGTATAGTACTAATCGACGAAGACACATGGGAGTTGTATGGAGGAGACTTCGGCACAATGGCAATGGGTGAAAACTGGCCCGATAAAATTTATAAAGAAGATTGCGTACATCTGGGAAATGGAATTTACGCGTATGTGGTTGATTTGTCAGAAACGCCTGAAGGTAGTATGAGTGTAATTAGCCCATATCCAACAATGGAAGGGCTCGACATTACGGATAAAAACGGCGGATTCGCACAGTTCAGGTTCGTAAAAGAGAACATCTAATACTGATCATGAGACCATTTGCCTTCCTAGCCTGCTAATTTCTCGCATGTTCTTCATCAAATTTACCTATCTTTCTGTTGTGCAGCAAAACCAAAAGATTTAAATATCTGAGCCACCGAGAAGTAGTTATCTTTGACACATACAGCAATTGACAGCCATAAAGTATAAGGATAAAATAGAAACGGTGATAATAATGAACACTCCAAACCCGGAAAATATAATCATGAATCAGCTATTCAGTCTTGCACAAGCTTCAAAATACTATCAAGACATAGAAAACCTCATGAACTCAGGCACAAGATTCTTCACAGACAGCACAGGCAGTACATACGCAGCAATAAACACAACACAAGAGCCCGGCAAATATAACCTGTCAATTACTTCTGACAAAAACGGAAAACTGGATGCCAAACTAAAACCAGTATACTCGGCAGTCAAAGTAGACATCACAGGAATCAGTGAAATTACATCAACAGGCGACATTACAGAGCAAGTCATAAGCACAATGACAGGCAAAGCAGCAGATTCAGTTGTTGGCTCTCTGGCAAACATTTATGAATCTGCCAGATACTCTGAAAACTCGGAAGAGCTGTTCAATAATATACTTGACACCATGAGAGCCATAGACACAACCGTCCCTGAAAAACAAATAGACTCAACTGCACTGTCTCCGCGTTTGAAAACATTATACGAAAATCTCGAAGCTTTAAGACAATGCCCAAAGCATATAGACAATACATTAAACACCATGCATGCCCGTTACAACGAGACACATGCCCCGAAAAACAGCATATTTCAAATCGCACAAGAGCATTACAATATCACCCACTCTGTGTCCGAAGATCTGGATACAGAATCTATGGACACTCCGGCGCGAAAGACAATATACAAGAAAATCAAAGAATTGCCTGGAAAAATCAGAGAAAATCCCAAAAAAGCAATAGCCTGCTGTCTCGTAGGCCTTGCAGTAGTAGGCGGAGCAGTTACGATGGGCTGCATAGACAAGCCAGAGGATGTCCAGAAAGAAGTAAACACCCACATATATGTTGACATGGGTCAGGAAGGCGACCCCGAGAAGCAGATACATGAGTT
>JAIWAJ010000154.1:0-3879 GCA_048634435.1 Methanosarcinales archaeon | reverse complement strand
AGAAACGCAGAGTGGATAATGGGTGTTCATGACAAAGACTACAATCTCAAAGAGCAAGTAAAAGACCCAAGACGTCAAGTACATTATGAATATTGGTGCGAAAAGTTTGGCGGCGAGCCGACAAAACCTCTTCTCATGAACCATGGATTCTCAGTAGCTTTGTTTGAGAAACTAAAGAATATTCATGGATTAGATTGATTTAATAGTAAATGTTAAAAATCTGAAATAAAACATCATTCTGTACGACTTCATATACCCCTACTGGAACATCCTATTACTAGGATTCACAATCCATTGATATAACTCTGAATACTTTTGAGCCATACTTATTATAGAAAAATTATCCTGAATGTGTTTCCGACATACACAAGGATCAATACTATTAATATGTTTTACTGCTTCAATCATACCCTCCATAGAGTCTACGACAAATCCAGTTTTCCCGTCTACCACAATTTCTGGAACAGAGCCTTTTTTGAATGCCAGGATTGGTGTACCGCACACCATTGACTCGATCATTACAAGTCCAAATGGTTCGCCCCATTGAATAGGGAATAAAGTGGCTCGGGCATGCCGATACCATAATTTATTTTCCTCCTTACTGAGTTCTCCGATATAGATAATCTGTTTGTCGCAGTCCAATAAGGGTTTTATTACCTTATTATAATAATCCTTATCAGCAGGGTATTTGCCTACGTCAACGCATAGGTCAATAGACTTCTTTAAACCTTCGAAAAATTTTCTGTCTTTAGGTTTGTTCTGAACATTACCGGCTATGATAAGTTTAGAACCCGTTTTTCTTGCAACTTCTATGGCTATATCCTGCCCCTTGACTTTAGTTATTCTGCCGATAGTAAATAGATAGCTTTCTTTGTCTGTCTCATTTTTAAACGGGTATTCTTCCACATCAATTCCATGATGTATAACGTTCATGGTATTCACTAAGCCATGATGTTGGTTTTTTTGATATTTGCTTATCGGGACAAAATAGACTGCTGAAGAAGAGGTCAATAATTTAGACCATTGCTTGAATGGTCCCTTTTCTTCAGCAGGGACATGAAGAGTCATCACAATCGGTACAGGGCTTTTGAATATTCCTTTATAAATACACTCAACCATTGCTGAATCATGTAAGTGGATTATGTCGATGTCGCCCTTATTTGCCCTTTCTAATGCCTTAAAAACGTGAAGACGCATGTTTTCACGCTTTTTTGGAGTCTCCTCGCTCCAGTATTCAGGAAAGCTTTGTTTGACAGTTATGTATTGTTCGCCGATAATTTTGGAATCACCTGAACAAGCAACAATTGAATGGTGACCTAAATCATGAAGCCCTTTATCAATATTATAAATGACTGTTTCTATCGGACCATAGCCTATGTCTGCACCGATTGGTTGATTAAGGGTTGCCACCTGCAATACAGTTATCTCATTATTTTTCATTTTATGCCTCTAAAATCTTCCTGTTATCTCACACACCCTGCTACATTTACAGATCCTGGAGTAAATAATACACGTCCTACGAACACATAGTCTAATAGTTAATACCGCTTTCTAAAACTCCTTCTCCGTGGCGCCCTCGCCCCATCCCTCTCTTCCCTGCGCCCTCCACGGGCTGATGCGCGCGGTGCCTGCGGGGCTCGCGCAATCTTTATGTGTTCGCAGTGGGGCATCTGAACCTTTTTTATCACAAGGCTTCGGTCAGAAAGCACATTTCGAAAGTTGCCATAATCACGCATTGCAAGAAGTGTTATGGCGTCGCCGTCTTTTCCTGCGCGCGCTGTCCTTCCGATCCGGTGGATATACTCTTCCGAGGTTTTCGGGACATCGTAGTTGTAGACGTGCATGACATTCTTTATGTCAAGGCCGCGCGCAGCTACATCAGTTGCAACTAAAATCTCTATATGCTCTTTTTTGAGTGACTCAAGCGCGCGCATCCTTTTGTTCTGCGGAAGACCACCGTGTATTGCCATGGCTTTTATGCCAACAGTCTTGAGGTTGCGCGAAACCCGGTCAACCTCGCGCCTTGTTGCACAGAAAATTATTGCAAGCCCGTATGGCTTGTTCTTGAGCAGGTGCACAAGAAGCGAGAACTTATCCCTGTTCTCAAGAGAATAATATGACTGCTTAAGCAGGCTTTTGTCAATCCTGATTTCTGCCTTCAAAAGCACAGGTTCTTAAGTGCCTTTTTATCAATTCATGCACTTCCCGCGGGATTGTTGCGCTGAACAGAAGTGTTTGCCTGTCTCTTGGAACTGCGCCCATAATAGTTTTTACGTCCTTGATAAAGCCCATGTCAAACATCCGGTCAACCTCGTCAAGTACGAGAAAGTGTACTGATGAAAGGTTGATTGTCTTTCGCCTCATGTGGTCAAGCAGTCGCCCCGGTGTTGCAACAACTATTTCAGCGCGCTTGAGTTCATTGACCTGCGCGCCCATGCCTGCCCCGCCGTAAATTGCGGCAGTCTTGATATTAAGCGGCCTTCCAAAAGTCTCGAAAGTATCCTTTACCTGCACGCAAAGTTCGCGTGTCGGTGTCAGAATAAGTGCCTGCACTCCGCCTCGGATATTTATGCCCTCTATAATCGGGATACCGAATGCCACGGTTTTCCCGGAGCCGGTCACAGAGTGCCCGACTACATCATGCCCCTTTCTAATTTCAGGAATGCATTTTTCCTGTATTTGAGTGAGTTCAGTAAATCCTTCTTTTTTAATCTGCAGGATATTGGCTTTCTTTTTCTCCCGGTACTGGTGGTATACAATAAAACCGAAACCCAGGATGATGACCGATATGCCGATGACTGAGAGAAGGAAGATACGCTGTCGCTTAACCTGTGCTTCCTGAAGCGCGTTCCGGGTGTTAAGCAACACATTCTCACGCTCCACCTTCTCGGTCTCGTATTTGGTTTCCAGTTCAGAGATCTGGTTCAGGTTCTCTTCACGGATACTGGAGTCTTTCAGGACATCATATAATTCATAGTTTTCCAGGGCTCGCTTGAAATTGCCCATATCCCTGTATACCTCAGACATGTCCTTATATACATCAAACATTTCACGCTTCAGGTCCAGCTCACGTGAGATCTCCAGGCTCTGGTTCATATAATCCAGAGACTGGGGAAACATTTTCATCCGGTAATAGATCTGCCCAATGTTTTTAAGGTCTTCCGATTCTTCTTTGCGCTGCCCTATCTCCTGGTAATAATCAAGTGAGGCCCGAACGGCTTCAAGGGCGTCTTCGTAGTTGCCCTGTTCCATATATGCGGATCCAAGATTTCGCTGGGTAGCAGCAATGCCGGCCCTGTCTTCAAGGTCAGTGAAATATTGTAAAGCTCTGCTGAAATTTACCAGGGCCATGTCGATATCATCCAGCTCCTTATAGATAATACCCATGTTCATATAGGTTTGCGCCAACCCTCTTATTCCTTGGGCATCTTCAGGTACTTCTTGATTATATTGCAGAAAAATATTGAGGCTAACCTGGTAATATTCCAGCGCCTTTTCAAAATCAATCTCGAAAGCGAAATACACATTGGCGATATTAGCCCTTGCCCATGCCATTTTCAGCAGGTTGCCGGCAGCCTCCTGGATTTTAAGGTTTTCCTGATAAAATTCAATGGCTTTGTCGTATTTTCCCATGGTCTTGTAGACCACGCCGATATTGTTGAGCAGCAGGGACCTCTGGTCCATGAGGGACTCCTTGAAAACGGAATCAGCAGTCTGGGACTCCCTGACCTCGATGATTTCTGCGGAGGCCATCCAGTTCTCCAGTGCCTGATTGTAGTGCCCCGAGTAGAAGTTGGCCGCACCAAGGGTGGTCAGAGCTTCACTTTCCTGCTTCAGAGATCCTGTTTTCCTGGCCACTTCAACAGCCTGTTCACCGTA
>JAIWAJ010000153.1:0-3886 GCA_048634435.1 Methanosarcinales archaeon | reverse complement strand
TCACCTACATCGCAACCACGCTAATATTCAACTACTGGCTGCTTTCATCAGTGGCGCCCCTCCTTATAACCATAATGGTATAAATCATAGTGACGTATCCAATCCAACAAATCACCAAAAACCCACACATATATATTAATCCCAGCACCACTAAAACACATGCATCAAACCCCACCCACCAAACTAAAAGACCTGAAAGCAAACCTGAAACAAATGCAAAGCGCCCTCATCGCCTACTCCGGCGGCACAGACAGCGCATTCTTAATAAAAGTAGCACACGACACATTGGGAAAAAACGCAGCAGCAGTAACAAAATTATCCCCCGCATACCCAAAAGAACAGCTAAATGACGCAAAACAAACAGCAAAGCAAACAGGCATAAAACACATAATAATCACATCAAAACCCGACGACATCAGAAACCTCAAAAAAAACCCAAAAGACAGGTGCTACCACTGCAAAAAACAACTCTACAAAGACCTGAAACAAATCGCTAAAAAACAAAACATAAAAAACATTCTTGACGGCACAAATTACGATGACAAAAAAAGCAAAAGACCAGGCATGCAGGCAATAAGAGAACTAGACATCAAAACCCCCCTAAAAGACGCAAAACTAACCAAAGAAGACATAAGGCATCTCTCAAAAAAGATAAACCTGAAAACATGGAACAAACCCAGGGACGCATGCCTTGCAACAAGATTCCCCTTTGGTACGCAAATTACAAAAGAAAAACTAAAAAAAATCGAAAAAGCAGAAAACCTTATAAGAACTCTCGGCATAAAACAATTGCGCGTAAGATACCACGACAACCTTGCAAGAATAGAAATAACCAGAAAAGACATACCAAAACTGCTAAAACAATCAAAAAAAATAACAAGTGCCTTCAAAAAACTCGGCTTCATCCACATCACACTTGACATAGAATCCCTCAAAGAAGAGAACACAAACAAGGTTTAAAAGATCATAGCACTGTCGTGCTAAGCTTTTAATTGCTTGGAATAATTGGTGGTGCAATAAAAATCATGAAAATTTCAGGTAAATTGAGGCATTTTCAAGCTTTTAATTACTTGATACAATTGGTGGTGCAATAAAAATGGAAAAACTCCTAAAAGACTACAAATCAGGCAAAATCACAATAAACGAAGTCCTTGACAAACTAAAATCCATGCCCTACGAGGATCTGGACTTCGCAAAAATAGACACCCACAGAACCCTAAGAAAAGGATTCCCCGAAGTCATATACTGCATGGGCAAAACCACTGCGCAAATCCTCAAAATCCTGGAAGCAATGTCAAAACACAACCACAATATCCTCGCGACAAGAGCAGACAAAAAAACATACAATGCAGTAAAAAAACATTACAGCGCCGCAAAATACAATGAATCAGCAAAAACCATAGTAATAAAAAAAGAAACCTCAAAACCAAAAAAAGGTAAGATACTAATCCTCACAGCCGGCACATCTGACATGCCTGTAGCAGAAGAAGCATTTGTAACAGCAGAACTAATGGGCAGCAAAGTAGAAAAAGTATATGACATAGGAGTGGCAGGCATCCACCGCCTCCTAGACAGCAAAGAAAAAATATTCAAAGCATCTGTCATAATAGTAGTTGCCGGCATGGAAGGCGCCCTTGCAAGCATAGTAGGCGGCCTCGCATCAGCGCCGGTAATAGCAGTACCGACAAGCGTAGGCTACGGCGCAAGCTTCAAAGGCATCGCCCCCCTCCTCACAATGCTCAACAGCTGCTCACCCGGCGTTGTGGTAGTCAACATAGACAACGGCTTCGGCGCCGGCTATTTTGCATCAATAATAAACAGGTAACGAACATGAAAACAGCATACTTCGATTGTTTTTCAGGCATCAGCGGCGACATGCTCCTGGGCGCACTGATAGACCTCGGTCTCAGCATAGACGACCTAAAAAAAGAACTAAAAAAGCTAAACATCTCAGGTTATGAAATAACAGCAAAAAAGCAGCAAAAAAACCACCTGACAGCCACAAAACTAAACATCACAGTAAAACAAAAGCAAAACCATCGCAGCCTAAGTGACATAAACAGAATAAACGGCAACAGCGCACTAGACCCGGACATAAAGAAAACCTCAAAACAAATCTTCCTAAAACTAGCCAAAGCAGAAAGCAAAGTCCACAACATTGACATAAACAGCGTCCACTTCCACGAAGTAGGCGCCACAGACTCAGTACTTGACATAGTAGGAACATTAATCGCACTAAAAAAGCTAAACATAGAAAAAATCTGCACATCCCCTCTGCCTCTTGGCACCGGCTTTGTAAAATGCGCACACGGCACGATACCGATACCTGCCCCCGCAACAGTAGAACTCCTCAAAGGCGTCCCAATCCATCAGACAGCCACAAAAGGCGAACTTGTAACCCCCACAGGCGCCGCAATCATCACAGCAATAACCACCCGATTCTCTGAAATGCCGGAAATGCAGATAGAAAAAGTAGGATACGGCGCAGGCACATCCGACTTCGACCACCCAAACCTCCTGAGGATCTTCATAGGCACAACAAGCGAAACCTACGCACAAGACACAGTAAACATAATCGAAACCAACATAGACGATATGAACCCCGAATATTACAGTCACATAACAGAAAAACTGTTCACAAACGGCGCCCTCGACGTATACCTCACAAACATCCACATGAAAGACAACCGTCCTGCAATAAAACTAACAGTAATAGCAGCACAAGAAACCACAGGCAAGCTGACAGACATAATCTTCACAGAAACCACAACTTTCGGGATAAGAATATACAGAGGCATGAGAAAAAAACTCTTCACAGAAAAAAAGCAGGTAAAAACAAAATACGGCGCAATCACAATAAAAATAGGAAAAACCAAAGACAAAACCATTACAATTTCCCCAGAATACAAAGACTGCAAAAAAATAGCAGACGCGCACGACCTTCCCATAAAACAAATCTACGAGTTGGCCAAGAAAACTTACTCTAGCAACACATAACACCAGAGAAATATATATAGTTTAGGTAACAACAATATAATAAGGTGGTTGAATGGCTGAATCTGTTAATATGCTTATCAATGGAATCAAAGAGGCTGTTGTAAACAATTCCCTAGACATGTTTTACGCGCTTTTCATACTTATTGCAGGATACATCATTGCTGTCATTCTCGCATATGTTGCAAGAAAAACTCTCCAGAAGCTTAAGGTAGATGACTATATTAGAGAAAAAGGAAAAATCCCCCTCAAAGTTAGTTCTGTTGTTGGAACTGCGATAAAATGGTATTTGATTTTGATTGTCCTGCATGTAGCCATAAGCCAGTTGGGGCGCCTTGATGCTGTTGCACTTCAGCTCCAGAATTTTATCAGCTTCGTGCCGGCGATAATTGAGGCAGCAGTTGTCATATTTATATCATATGTTCTCGGGATTTATGTTAAAGAAGACATAAATCCAAACTCAAATTGGCACTATTTGGGCACGTCACCAATTGAAGGCATACGATTACCGATAACTTTTTTTCGCTGGAAAGTAGAAAAGGAAGGGTACAACACGATTCAAGGTGTTTTATTTATCAACCCAAAGCCCGAAAAACCTGACGATCCAATTTTTATAAAATTGGATCTCATTGGAGTATTTCCAGCCAAAATGGTTCGGATTCCCGGAACAGACGATGTTGGAGATTTTTATATAGATGCCTTTGAGGTCACAAACCGTGAGCTGGCCCTGTCGATTGCAGGGGTGATAATTTCTTTCTCTTCTGATCCAAACAGGCCTGACTCACTGGCATGAGGATTCAGGGCTGCCACGGCCAGGCGGGGTTTTTCAAACCCAAAGTCTTCCCGGAGGGCCTTAGCCGTTATGATGATTGTCTTGTAGACCAACTCTTGA
>JAIWAJ010000152.1:0-3887 GCA_048634435.1 Methanosarcinales archaeon | reverse complement strand
TTCCCCGTCCATCTCACTTTCAAAAAAATACCGATAGATAAAGAAACAAAACATTGGGTGCGCACCTACAAGCCCGTAACAGAATACGGCGGCTGGGGCATAAAATGGGGCCCCGGCGGCAAAACATACAACGTAAGCGGAAACAAAGGGGTTCAGTTCGAATTCAAGAATGGAAAGCGCCTCCTCATCGGCTCGCAAAAGCCCGAGCAGCTGGAAAGCGCAATCGGGCAATATTTGACAAAGCAACGATAAAAATAGACATCTATCTAGAAGCTTAACTGATAGATTCTCATTTTGCTTCATAGCCATGGTGCTGTTGCATATGTCACTATCATTCGGTTTACTGATAGCGTTTATCTGTTTTTAGCCAAAATGTTTAAAACAGTAGCTGTCGACACGATACACAATAGTTCTGCAACAGCACCCATGGCCATAGAAATACCCAAAAGTTTAAATAGTTTACTGTGAAGTAATAACTATGGCAATATATTCAGGAAGTAAAAAGTCTACAATTAGAGTAGATGCTACTACATGTCCTTTGTTTAATATTCTAAGAGGAGGTATCACAGAAAATTCGTACACTGATCCAGACCAAACAGTATACGCATCCGGTGGAATAGGAAGATCATTTCCCTTAGCTCATGTATCTGGTTCAGAAGGGATACAAAAGCAACGAGAAGAGATAGATGAGATTTATAATGAACTATGTCAGCTTGATTTTGTTGATGTTGGAGAATACGCTGGTGCTGAAGAGCATAACCCTGATTTTATTGAGATGACGAAAGGAGGAATACAATTTTCTATGGGTCGCAAGGAGAGAACAGAAGAGTTACATTTTACAGGAGTCAAAAATAGAAAACAGGCGATTATAGTTACTGCTGTAACTTTAGGTATATATGGTCTATTAAGTCCACAATATACAGAATGGGATGGTTTGATATCAGGATTATATTATAGTATCAAGGCAGAAAGAACAGCGGAAGAACAAAAATTCGCTTCTGATCTTGATAGAAAATTAAGAGAAGAATATCGGTACTCATCTGAAACATGGTAGTTAATTGTCAAGAACCATCCGTTTCCGCGCACATTGACTACTCGAAGCATACAGAATCTGTTAAATAAAGTTTTCAATCTCACGCATATTCATCCCATCTTACGGATTGTGTGTATATTTCTCGCTCTAACTCGACAGTCGACAAATATTCTCTGTAGTCATGGTGTGACATTGAGATTGAGTACAGAACAAAATTTAATTCTATCTTCCGCGCCCAAAAGACTTTCTCCCGTCCCTGCCAAAATTCCTGGAACTTCTGGGACTTCCAAAACTCTTTGACTCTCCGGGACCCCTGGAGCGGAAAGGGCCGCCTCTCCTATAATTCGGTTTATCCATCACCTTTATCTTCACCCTCTCAACATGAGGCATCTCTTCCCTGTATGCCTTCAGTGAGCGGTCGCTCATGACTTTGGTGAAATTATCATAATCCCTGCTCGAAAGAATATTAATGGCCTTGCCTTCCTCGCCTGCTCTTGCAGTTCTGCCTATCCTGTGGATATACGACTTGCTGTCGCGCGGGATATCATAATTATATACATGCGAAACACCCTTGATATCAAGCCCTCTTGCAGCGACATCCGTGCACACAAGAACATAGACTCTCTTCTGCTCATTAAACTGCTTCATGACTCTCGTTCTCTTATCCTGTGAAAACCCGCCATGTATAGCAAGAGCATCAATGCCTGAAAACCTGAGATTGCCTGCAACAAAATCCGTGTTTCTTTGCGAATTGCAAAAAACCATAACCATCGCAGCCTTCTCCTCATTCAGGAGATGCACAAGCAGGGAAAACTTCAGGTTGTCAGGAACATCATAATATACCTGCTCAAGCTTGCTGGAATCAACATAAGACTCCACTGAAACATTAACAGGGTTCCTCATGTACCTGTGGGCAAGACGGCCCACATCCCCTGAAATCGTAGCTGAAAACAAAAGAGTCTGCCTGTCTCGCGGGCACTCATTGGTTATCTTCTCAACATCCCTGATGAATCCCATATCAAGCATCCTGTCAGCTTCATCAAAAACAAGAATACTGACACGGCTGAGGTTGATACTCCTTCTCCCGATATGGTCAAGAATCCTGCCGGGTGTACCGACAACAACGTCTGCACTCTTCAGTTCCCTGAACTGCGGGCCAATTGACACGCCGCCATAAACAGCAACAGTCTTTAGCGGCTTATGCTTCGAAAAACCCCTCAAAGATTCCGCAACCTGCAGAGCAAGTTCCCGGGTAGGTGTCAGCACCAGTGCCTGGATGCCCTTGCCTCTGGAGCAATTCTGGATGATCCCGGATCCAAACACAAGCGTCTTTCCGGAGCCGGTAGCAGAGCCGGCAACAACATCCTGTCCTTTAATGACGAGAGGAATAGCTTTCTCCTGGATATCACTGGGCTCAGTAAACCTCTCTTCTTCTATTGATTTTAATATAGGCTCAATAAGGCCTAATTTTCTAAAATTTTCCATAATCTATCACGATTCCTGTGATTAAGTAGAAACAGTTTAACCAATTAAGAACCGCACAGCACAAAGCCGCACAGTCCCAATTTAATAATTTAAATATAACCTTTTAGTTTTATATTATAAACAATCTAGTAAATTTTGCTCAACCACTCTTCTTGGAGAATCGAGAAAAAAATATCTAAACAACTGTTTCCCTTCAAAGAACAATTATAGAACGATAACTTTATAAATGCAACACAAAATCATGCAAAAAACAGGGAAAATAGTTAAAATACCCAAATATTCACTCCAGAGTAACATTTATAAAATCCCTGCTGTTAAAGGAACAAACATGACAGAAGTCCACCTTTATAATAGGAAATCTCCAGGAGAATTAGATTATTTTGCAGATGACTTAAATCCGGGCGTGAACATAGGCAAAATGCTGTCACTTTTGAAAGAAGAATACGGAGATATTGATTTGATTCTTGATGGTGGTGATCATCACCATAAGCCAATTGCAATAAAAAAAGGTGACACCCTCTATTATGATTTTTATCAATCCGAAACAGATAAGAATTTCTATAAAGACATGACAGACATTCTGGAGCAGGTCCCTTCTGATTCTTACTGGTCGCAGCTTATAGAAGAAGAGACAATACACATTACAGAAAAGCCCACAGACAAAGACGACGCAACGCGATTACTAAAAGGCGAGTTAGTAAGTCATTACAAAGAGGTTGGAGTTTTTTTCACAGGCAACAATAAGTTAGCCACACTTATCTTACCTAGTGGAATCAAAGAAGCAGAAGTGTATGTCGCAGAAAATTCAATCAGAATACCGGAATAATGAATCAACCACCTTGTTTTAGAGGCTAATTTATGAACCAAAGAGAAGGAACTGCTTATGATCCTGAAAATATAAAAGAACTTCTGGAATTGTTCACGCAAAATGAAATCAACGCAGATCCTATACTACAGGCAGTTGATGGCGATTTGGAACCTGTCAGAGAAAAATATTCTCTGCGAGAGGTTAAAATCTTCTACAGGAAGCATAGTAAAATTTTTTTCCCAGATATAGCCAAAGACAAAGACATCCAGAAAAAACACGAATCATTTTTTGGAATAATTGCAGAAGCCTATCATAATCTCACTGATTTACAATCACCAGATTCACTTGCAACACCAGACAATACAATACCGTATTCTATAGGATTGGGTTACTATCCGATTGAACAGGAACTGGCAATTATTGCAGAGCAGGTAAAAGGAATAGATTTAGAGACTTCAAATTCTCAATATGCTTTTGCAAAAATTGTTGATTTTGTTAAAGATACCCGTGAGTCTTATCGCAATTATGCATTTGAAAGTTTCTTACGTGCAGATATAGTGA
>JAIWAJ010000151.1:0-3914 GCA_048634435.1 Methanosarcinales archaeon | reverse complement strand
TTGACAATGAACCCATACCTTCAAAAGAGTCTGTTATTGAAATAATAAACAAATTGAAGGAGATTATATTCCCAGGATATTTTAGCAGTGGAAAACTTGATCAAGTAAATTTGAATTATATCCTTGGTTAAAAAACGCGAAGCTTTAAGGATAATGACCGGGGGGAGGATGCCTGAAGGTGCAGACGCATGCATAATGGCTGAATATGCTGAGGAAAAAGATGGGTATGTGCTCGTACATAAGCCGGTTTCAGGAGGGGAGAATGTCTCTAAAATTGGCGAAGACATAAAAAAAGGCTCACTTGTCCTCAAGAGAGGAAGAGTCATCAAACCGTATGATACAGGTATCCTTGCATCCATACAGGCTGGGAAGATAAAAGTATACAAAAAGCTGACTGTTGATATTATTGCAACCGGCAGTGAGCTTGTTGAGGCTGGAAAAAAGCCAAAGCAAGGGCAGATAATTGACTCTGACAGCTACATACTCCAGGCTTTACTTGAAGACAGCAATGCAATAGTTTCATCAAAGAAGATTGTCCCTGATGATTACAATAAAATCAAAAAAGAGATTCAAAGATGCAATGCGGATATCATCATTGTCACTGCCGGCACATCATGCGGGAAAAAGGATTATCTGCCCCTGATTGTGAATGAAATTGGTGAACTTCTTGTTCACGGAGTGGCTATGAAGCCTGCGGGGCCGATGGGTATCGGGGTTGTATTGGGGGTACCTGTTTTCCTGCTTCCGGGCAGCCCGGTGGCTGTGTGCATAGCATACGATTTTTTTGTAAGATATGCTGTCTCTCTCATGCAGGGCATAAAGAACCGCACGGAAAGCACTGCTTTTGGAAGACTGACAAAAAAGGTTGCATCAGCTATCGGGAGAACTGACATTTTCAGGGTGAGATATGATAACAGGACTGTTGAGCCGATAAGGTCCGGGGGAGCATCGATACTCTCTTCAATGACCCGGGCAAATGCATATCTTCTCGTGCCTGAGAACAGTGACGGCTTTCCAGAAGGCTGTGAAGTTGAAGTGAGGCTGTTTTAATGAAACAAAAAGAGTTCCATAATATCAAGTCAATAAAAGAGGCAAAAGAAATATTTGGCAGGAATATTTCTCCTGAGCCCCGATGCTATGAAAAAGTGAGTATTTCAGATGCATACATGCGCACCCTGTCAAAGGACATTACAGCGCCTATTGATGTGCCGCCGTTTGACCGCTCGCAGATGGACGGGTATGGGGTTATTGCAGAAGATACGTTCCCTGCGGATGAGGAGAACCCTGTAAGTTTCATATTGAATGATGAGATAATTTCTGCAGGCACGGTGCCGAAAAAGGCTGTAGAGCCGCACCGCGCTTCAAAAATCGCTACAGGGGCGCCAATACCAAAAGGAGCAAATGCAGTTGTGATGGTGGAATTCTGCAATGAAAGCAAAGGATTTGTAGGGATTTCAAAGCCTGTATATCCCGGTGAAAATGTGATGCATGCCGGGCAGGATATTATGCAGGGTGAGATTGTTTTAAGAAAAGGCCGCACTATGACATTTCGCGAGACGGGGGTGCTTGCTGCTCTTGGAATAACGGAGGTGGATGTTTTCTGCAAGCCCAGAGTCGCAGTCATCTCAACTGGCAATGAAATCATAGCTCCGGGGGCAGCGCTTTCTTCTGCAAGGATATATGACACTAACTCGCAAATGATCATGGATGCCTGCAGGGAAAATGGCGCAGCACCTCATTTTTTAGGCATTGCAAAGGACTGTGAAAAAGAAATTGAAAATCTCCTGGCAAAAGCCCTTGAGCATGATATTGTGATACTTACAGGCGGCACATCTGCCGGTGAAGGAGATATGTCCTACCGTGTCATTGACAGGATTCTAAAGCCAGGCATATTGGTGCATGGCGTTGCTATAAAGCCGGGAAAGCCTGTTGTTCTTGCAGCGCATGAAAAAAAGCCTGTTGCTGTCCTGCCGGGGTTCCCTGCATCCTGCATCATCACATTCAATGTATTCATAAAGCCGGTAATAAGATCCATGGCAGGACTTTTAGAAGAAAAAACAGCGAAAATAAAGGCGAAATGTGCCATAAGATACCCATCAGCAGAGGGCAGGCACGAATATGTCCTGTCAAACATAATCAAAGGAAGAGACAATAAATTCTACGCATACCCCATCACAAAAACATCAGGCGCAGTCACGACTTTCGCGCTTGCAGACGGCTATATCGAAATCCCAAAAGACACAGAATACATAGACAAAAACGAGGAACTCGGCATCACTCTCCTCTCAGACGATCTTGTGCCTGATGACATTGTCTTTATAGGCAGCCAGTGCATGGGTGCAGACTTGGCCTTAAGCATGCTCACACAATTCTCAAAAAAAGTAATAAACGTAGGCTCAAGTGGAGGTCTTATTGCATGCAAAAGAGACGAGCCTGACATATCCGGCATCCACCTGATAGACAGCAGGACAGGCACTTATAACAAGCCCTTCATGGAGCCCGGCCTTGTCCTTGTAAGAGGCTATGTGCGGAATCAGGGCATCATGTTCCAGAAAGGCAGTACAGCCAAATCCCTGGACGATTTTCTAGGCAATCCCAAACTCACCCTAATCAACAGGAACAACGGATCCGGTACGCGGATACTTTTTGATATGCTCATCGATCAGTTTGCAGGGAAGAATGGCCTTGATGCTGATGAATTCAAAAAGAACATCAAGGGATATAATATTGAATCAAAGTCGCATAATTCTGTTGCATGCGCAATCGCCGCCAAGAAAGCAGATTGGGGCATCGGTATCTACAGCGCAGCTAAAATGTACGGGCTTGAGTTTATTGAACTCAGGGATGAGCACTATGATTTTTGCATGCCGAAAAGCAGGTTTCACAAGAAGAGTGTACATGAATTTATTTCTGTGTTAAAGTCAGGGGGGTTCAAAAAGAGAGTTGAGGCGCTGGGGGGGTTTGCTGTTCCAAACGACATCGGGGAAGTTGTTTGGGGTTCTTGAATTCACTTTATATTTAATAATCAATGGTTTGCTGCTAAAAATGAATCAAATGAATCAGAATACTCTTCGAGGGAACCTTTCATTTTCGCACGAATTGTCCCATCTTTCTCTAAGCATACTTCTAAGGTACAACTTCCCGTTTGTTCATGTATGCCCACTGATTTGAGAATATCTTCTGGCTGCTCTAATCCTGAAAGATATGACCCGTTACCATTAGCATGCACAGGTACTGAATAATGTGTGCTACATCCGTTCCCCTGACAGCAAGGTTCATTGTTGCTAGTCACAGGAAGCAGCATATTGCAGAAAGTCTTATAATCTGTGTCATCCGGACCAATAATAATTTCTCCACCTGTCCTCAGACCATATATTTTCTTAATCAATTCACTATCATGTCCATTACCATTTCCCCCTCTATAATGCAAACGCAACATATCAAACACCCAATAAGGTCACTATGTCTCAGTAATCTGGGCAGGGTTATGTTTAAATAAGTATCGGTACATGAATTTTTGTGCAGAAACAGTCCATTTGGTGTGCTCATTGCGCTTTTAGCCTAAAATGCACCTTTATCTTTTGCGAACATACGCGCAACCTTCGATGCTTCGCTGATGAAAGAGCGCAGATCATCCGGGTTAACCTTTTTGTTGCTCCTGTAAATTATTATCCTGTTGCCAGCAGCCTCAATATTTATGATATCTTTCCTGTTTTCAAAAAAGGTCAGGATTTCGGGGGTAAACAGCTTTCTTACTGATGCCTCATCAGGACCTTTCAGGAGATACCTGTCTGAAAAGACAGGGCTGCTCTTAAAATCAATGTCCTTATAACCCAAAACATCACCCAGCTTATGAAAAAATGATTCCGGGCCAAGTGAGAAGCTTGGCAGATTACTGTCATTAAGCTGCGCAG
>JAIWAJ010000150.1:0-3882 GCA_048634435.1 Methanosarcinales archaeon | reverse complement strand
ATGGACACACTTTACCTGACAAACACTCTTCGCAGCGAACTCAAAAAACCAATAGGTAAAGCCATCCTAGGCAGTGAGCAGGCTGTAAAAGAGAAGTTTGTTGCATTGTTGAAGACAATGACATACAAAAAGCTCATCGCAGTCGGCGACGTGACATCAAAACTCTTTGATGCAGACATAAAAATATTTGACGGGAGGATTTTGAGAAATATATACGCACCAACCCCCTCGCCAACAATGGCTGCGAAAAACCCGCCGGCATCAATAGACAAAAACATATGGCAAATCCTCGAAAAATCCCTTGAAAGCCCGAAAAAAGAAAAGATTCTCATAGACGGCGAAGAGGACCTTCTGGTCCTTCCGCTCCTGCGCCTTGCAGGAGATGATGTGATAATTGTCTACGGGCTCCCGCACGAGGGCATACGTTATGTTGTGCCGGACAAAAAAACAAAAGAAACAGCAGAGTCTGTACTGAACAGGATGCGCTCCCGGAAATTCAAAAAAATCACAGTCGGCGGGACATTCGACCACCTCCATGACGGGCACAGGCACCTGCTTGCAATGTCAAAATACTATGCAGAAAATACCCTGGTAGGAATCACATCCCCCGAAATGGCAAAAAAGAAGCCGTACTCTCAGGGGATGCAGCCCTATGATAAAAGAAAAAAAGCAGTAGAAAATTATTCAAAAAAAATCAACTTAAGCTGCAATATAACAAAAATCAATGACTTCCTTGGCCCTGCAGCAGAAGATGAAGAACTTGACTCAATAATCCTTACAGAAGAAACATTTGAAAACGGCGAAATGATAAACCAGAAGAGAAAAGAAAACAACCTCAAAGAGCTTGAATACATAGTCCTGCCCTACATTCTCGGGCCTGACAAAAAGAGAATAGAGAGCATCCAATCAAGAATATAAGTATTCATCACGCATGCATAGCCAAATTATTTAAATGATGATGAACGATAATACATATGGTAGAATACATAAGAGGCATTAAAGCGGGTTTGGCTTCTGGCTTGATAACGGGAATTATTTTTTCAATTATCTTTGGAATATTACTCTATCCAATAAGTTGTGAAATATCATCCTCCCCAATTGGGAGTGATGATCTATACCTTATGCTTCTAATTGAATATACTTCAGAAATACTAAACCTAAGTATATTTTCTGGAATCATTTTAGGAATTATTCTGTCTATTCTAATTCCAAAAATAAACATAAAGCCAATATATGTGAGTATTATAACATCAGTGTTAATCATCAACATGATAACGTTTCTGCTCAATATCCAAGGATTTATCGCAATAAAAATAACAGATCCATCATCCATTTCATTCTTAACATTGTTTGCATTAGTCGAAGGAACTCTACTAAATCACTTCTGGGGCAGATATATACTTAACTCATCATCGACTGCCAGTTCTGCTCCTTCGAACCCAGATAATTTGAATGCTCGCTAGACAAAATCACTGTGGAGGCACCTTTAGCATTAGTGCCTGTATACCTTTTGGGATTAAAAAGAAGAGAATAGAGAGCACTGTGCGCAGAATAAAATAAGCCAAGGCTCTGGGAGGTCATGCACATGACATGGCAAAAAGAACTTGAACAAAGCATCTGCACTGTTGAAGAGCTTGCAAAATACGTGAAATTAACTAAAAAAGAGCAGGAGCAATTGCAAAAGATCATTGAAATACACCCCATGCGCATCACCAGATATTACCTGTCCCTGATAGACACGAGCGACCCTGATGATCCCATCAGGAGAATGATAGTTCCTTCAGAAGGAGAACTTGACCTGTCCGGAACCTATGACACAAGCGGTGAGTCTGAGAACACAAAAATGCCGGGCCTGCAGCACAAATATTCCCAGACTGCCCTTATCCTGGCAACAAACAGGTGCGCAGCCTACTGCAGGCACTGCTTCAGGAAAAGGCTGGTTGGCCTGCCGACAGAAGAGATATTGCAAAGATTCAATGAAGCTGCCAAATATGTTGGAGAGCATGAGGAGATAAATAACGTGCTCATAAGCGGCGGCGACCCTTTTGTCTTGCCGACAAAAGTAATCGGGAAATTCCTTAAGAAGATGTCTGGCATCTCCCACCTGGATTTCATAAGATTCGGAACCCGTGTGCCCGTAACATTCCCGGACAGGATTATTGAAGATGAAGAGCTGCTGGCTCTGCTTAAAAAGAATTCACTGAAAAACAGGAGAATATACGTGGTAACCCAGTTTAACCATCCAAGAGAAATCACCCCAAAATCCATAGATGCTGTAGACGCCCTCATCCGCTCAGGTGTGATTGTCAACAATCAGACTGTTTTGCTGAAAGGAGTAAACGACAACCCTGAAACCCTTGCAGAACTGCAAAACAAGCTTGTTGGTATAGGTGTCAACCCCTATTATGTTTTCCAGTGCCGTCCTGTAAAAAGAGTCAAGAACAAGTTCCAGGTGCCCCTGTATAAAGGCTGCGAAATTGTCGACAGCGCAAAAAAGATGCTTAACGGCCACAGCAAAAGGTTCAGGTATGTTATGGCTCACAGGACCGGCAAGATAGAAATCATAGGAATCATGGATGACTATATTTATTTCAAATATCACCAGGCAAAAGCGCAAAAAGACATAGGGAGATTCTTCAGGAGAAAAACAAACAAAACAGCCGGCTGGCTTGACGACTTGGAGTGAGTTTTTGAACTCCATAAGTTGCTTTTTTATTCCAGTTTCTGCTGAGAGCGCGTAACGATAAATACTGAATAATTGCTCTTAGGCGCCACTTTGGTGGAAGACATTTAAATATTTGTTACCAATCGTTAGTATGGGAATCAGCATCGTAGATTTGACAAAAGGTACTGAAGCAGAGATAGGCTATCTAACGGAGTTTCTTAATCCTAAAGAGCATCAGGGTGATAGGGATTTGTATACAGTTAGTGATTTTTGGGAGAATACAAACGCCCGATTTTTTGTAAATACTTTTGAGGAATATGTTGGTGCTACAGAGCGTGATATTCCGTTATCCACTGAAGAAATTAATACGGAAATTACAAGACTGGAAAAAGAAAAAAAACGATTAAATCGTCTACCTTCAAAAATTATTGATCATATACCCGGTATTGATTATATACCTATTAAAATAAGCCGTAAAGGTGCTAAAAGCGTGGATAGCAATGCATCGATAGAAGATTTAAAAAAACAACTGAGAAAAGATGGCAGAACCCATTGGTATTATATGCTTCCTTCTATTCCTATAGGTATTTCTTCGTTTTTATCGGAAAATATACCTGACATTTATGGTCCCTATGTAGGCATTGGATATTTAATTGCCAGTACAGGAACATATGGAGTTTATTTGATGGGCAAAGACACTGAAATCGAGAAAATATTGGCAGAGAGGATTACACATGAAATAGGTGAC
The DNA here is from genome assembly GCA_048634435.1 of Methanosarcinales archaeon. Taxonomy (GTDB): domain Archaea; phylum EX4484-52; class EX4484-52; order EX4484-52; family B79-G9; genus B79-G9. The sequence continues at coordinate 469 of JAIWAJ010000150.1, read as the reverse complement.
TATAATGTTGCGATACTGCCTGAGAACGACGCCTTGCCTGGCTCCATATAGCAGATAAACGATATCATTCTCTCGTTTATCAATACTTCACACTCAACCAGCGCAAACCACAATCAACCCCTGGACAGCTTCTCCCATTTCTTAAGCTTCAAAACAGAAGAAAGCGTCCCCCCTTTCTTAATCTCGCCGCGAATCCTGTTCTCATTCTCAAACACGCTCATCGCGCGATTGGCAACCTCAACCGCATCCCTGCGCGGCACAACAACAACCCCGTTATCATCACCTGCAATATAATCACCATCACACACAACCTGCCCGGCGCACCTTACTGAAACACCGATCTCACCAAATCCCTTTGCCTCACCGGCATTCGGCCGCACATATCTTGCAAAAGCGCAAAAATCAAGCTTCCTTATCTCATCAATATCCCTTATGGTCCCGTCAATGACAACACCAACAATGCCGCGCC
>JAIWAJ010000149.1:0-3973 GCA_048634435.1 Methanosarcinales archaeon | reverse complement strand
CCAGTTTTGTGTGCCGTCATTGCCGATGTCTATTGAGAGATTTACCGGAGTGTTGTTGAAGTTCATGATGTATGTAAAGTCGTTTTGGGATACGAATGCCACCTCGTTACCTGTGTCTGATTTCAGGTCGCCTATTGTACTATCAAGCATTCCAGTGCCTCTTGTGAAGTTGATCAGCAGGCTGCTGTTGCCGTTATTGCTGCCAAATACGAGTATTGTCCCACTGAGTAGCCCGACGATAATTTCATTTCCGGGTTCGTATGTTACGTCTCCTACGGAGATAGTGTATACTTTGCTTCCTACTGTGTAGTTCCAGAGTTCCTGGCCTGATGAGGTCAAAAGGTGTACTGTTCCGTCGTCTGTGCCGTATACGACTTCTTTTCCGTATGATGATGCGTCTATTTCTCCTCCATCAACTCCACGGACCCAGTCTGTGCCTGTTTGTGGATACTGCCAGCTTAAGTTTCCAAAGGATGTCAGCACTATTAGTTTGTTTCTTGAGCCGATTATGATTTCATTTCCAAGGTCCTGTGTGATGTCCTTGATTTTTATGTCGTAGATTTCTGAACCAGCGGAGTAGTTCCAGATTGGATGTGATGTTGAATTGTATGTCTGTAACGTGTTTGAGTCACTGCTTGCTGCGATTTCACTGCCTGTGTTTGAGCCGAATGCTTCTGTCCGGACCATGTAATCGTTTGTGATACTTTGCCATGTACTAGCGTTGTCTGTGGATTTGTATGAGTTACCTGTGTTTGAGGAGTCGGATAGGATGTTGTAGTAGTCTGTGTTGTTGCAGGTTGGGCAGGTGTATGTTATATTGTTGTTTTTTGAGATGTAGCTGCAGTTTACTTCGGTGTTTGCCCATGAGTGTAGTAGGGACGTGTTGCTGTAGATGTTGACCATGTGATCGTATGGTACGCTTTTCCATGATATGCTGTCGTAATGGTCTGAGTGGCCTGTGGCGAAGTAGTTTGTGATGATATTGTAGTTGTTTGTGTTGTTGCAGTCCATGCACTGGTAGGATATGTTCTGGTTTTGGATGATGTCTGCACAGTCAACCTCGGTTAGTGTCCAGTTGTAGACAAGGTCTTTTGTGGTGATTCTGATAATGTAGTCTGAATTCAGGCTGTTCCATGTTGTTCCGTTGCTCTGGGAGTTGTAGGAACTTCCCAAAGTGCTTGTGTCTTTTAGGATGTTGTAGTTGTTTGTGTTGTCGCAGTTTGTGCATTGGTATGTTATGTTGTTGCCTTTTGAAATGTATGAGCAGTTGACTTCTGTTGATGTTATGCTTGCAAGCAGTGATGTGTTGCTGTAGATGCGGACCATGTGGTCATATTGGGTTTGCTGCCAGTCTGTGCCGTTGTAGTATACTGAGTGCTGTGTGTTTCCTGAGTCTGTCAATATGTTGTAGTGATCTGTGCTGTTGCAGTTTTCGCATTGGTATGAAATGTTCTGGTTTTGTGTAATGTCGCTGCAGGGTATTTCTGTGTTGACCCAGTTGAATTTGTGCGCTGCGTCGCTGTAGACGCGTACCATGTAGTCGTATGGTCGTGGGTCGAATGAGCCGTCGTAGTACATTGAGTTGCCTGATGTGTTGGTGCTTGCGATGATGTGGTAGTTGTTGGTGTTGTTGCATGTTTCGCATCGGAAGTATAAGGATTGTTCATTTATGTCTGCACAGTCTACAGGCGTAGACACCCATGTCCAGTCTGAGTGTCCGTTGCATGGGGTAGTTATATCGCTTATGTTTACATTGTATATTTCCCCGTTCAGACCATTGCCGGCAATTAGCAGGTCGTCGGTTTTTGTGCCGTTGTAGCATATCGCGGCTTTGATGTAGCAGGTGTCCGACGGGACGGGCAGTGAGAGCCCGAGTGAGTCCAAGTCAAAGTATGTGCGTGTTGTGCCGTCGTCGCAGCCTACACAGTCGTAAGCGTCAGAGACGTTGTCGTCTATTTTGTATTCCAGTTCGTTGTCGGTGGCTATGTCGGATTCGTCAATGTCGTATGTGGTTTTGTTTATGATGAATGTTAAGTTTCCTATTTTTGTTCCTTTATAGTTTAGTGCGGTTTTTATGTAGCACTTGGTGGCGGGCATTGGTTCAGGCACGCTGTACCAGAGTGTGAAGTTCTGGATGTGGTTGCTGTTACATCCGATGCATTCCAGTTTGTCTGAGGTGTTGTCATCTGCAGAGTATTCCAGTTCGTTGCTTTGCGTGATTCTTGATGTGTCAATGGTGTATGGTGTTTGGTTTATTAAGAGTACGAGGTTTCCTGTTTTGTCGCCCTTGTAGTTGAGTGCGGTTTCTATGTAGCATGCTTTGCTTTCGAGGTTTGCGAAGTTGTATGGAAGTGTGAATTTTGAGGTGTAGTTGCCTTGTGAGCATCCTATGCAGTCGAAGTTGTCTGCTTCTGTGTCGTCTTGTGAATATATGGTTTCGTTGTCGTCTGCGTTTATTTGTGATTCTTTGATGTCGTAGGTTTTGCTGTTGAGGATAAAAGTTAAGTTGCCTGTTTTTGCGCCTTCATAGTTTAGGGCTGTTTTTATGTAGCAGTTGGTTGCAGGTACAGGGTTGGGCATGTTGTAGTGCAGGGTAAAGTTTTGCCTATATGTGCCTTGTGAGCATCCAACACATGCGGCGCTTGTTGGTTGTGTGCCTGCGGGCTTGTATTCAAGTTCGTTTGTGGTTGTTATCTCGCTTGTGTCTATGCTGTAGGGTGTGCTGTTGAGGGTCAGTGAAAGGTTGGCTTTTGAGCCACGGTAGTTGAGTGCGGTTTTTATGTAGCATGTTTTGCCTGTGAGGTCTGTGAAGTTGTACGGCAGTGTGAACCTGGATGAGTAATTGCCTGATGAGCAGCCGATGCAGTCCATGTCATCTGCGTCTGAGTCGTCCTGTGAGTATCCGATGTATTCTGATGATATCTCGCCGATGTCTACTGGTCCGAATGAGCCTGATTTTGACCATATTTCTGACTTGTTGTATGAGAGCAGTACGAGATTGCCCTCTGTTGAGACAGCTATCTCGCTGTTGGGTGATGATTGTGAGACGTCGCCGGTTCCTATGCCTTTTATGATGTAGCTTGTAGTGTATGTCCATTTGGTGTCTTTTGTTGAGTTCCACGGCTGGACGTCGTAGTCGGATGATATGATAATTTCATTTCCAGGGTCATCGTAGAGGTTGCCTATGGATACATGCTTCCTGTTTTTGTTGTCTGTTGTGTAGTTGTCTGTGTATGGATATGTTTCTATTGGTTCTGTGTCTGTGTTGGCGAATTGTATTGAGAAGTTTGTGACGTTGGATGTTTTCGGGATTGAGATATATCTTAGTATGCCTGAACCGGGTCCAAGCATGTGGTTTTCGCCGAAGTAACCAGGGTCATATTCGTCGTCTGATGTGCCTGCGCCGTTTTCGTATTTTTTTGGGTTACATGTCCAGAATGTTGAGTTGTAGGTACATTGTTCGTAGCTGAAGAGTGGGTTTGCGGTGTTTAGGGTTGTCGTGGTCTGGCTGTATATGTCGTAGTTTTCTGTGTATTTTGTGGTTGCGCCGAATGTGAATTTGAGGCGGTAGGTTTTTATTGTGGTTATGTCATAGACAATTTTTCCTTCCGGGTGTTCTGTGCTGTTCCAGAACATCCAGACTGCGGTGTTGTTGTAGGAAGGGGTTGCATCGTTCCACATGCTTCCTGTTTTGTAGTAAAGTTTGTTGAATGCTATGCCTGTTGTGAGATTTTCTATGGTCAGGTTTTCTTCGCCTGTTGTGTTGAAGTAGACTGTCCAGTTCTGGCCATAGTGGCCGGACCATGCAGCTAAGTTCATGAAGTCTGCCCTGATTTCGAATTCCTGAGTTGATAGGCGGGGTATTGTGAATGTCAGTATGTCTTTTATGTTGTCGTTGTCAGTGTCTATGAATTTTGCTGAATACCGGTTGTCGTGTGTTATGTCTGTTTCTGTGTTTTCGCTGAGCCATATC
>JAIWAJ010000148.1:0-4033 GCA_048634435.1 Methanosarcinales archaeon | reverse complement strand
ACGGAGATACCTGCATGTAATCAGACTGTGGAATTGATGAGAGGAAGAACTCGTTTGTACTCAGGGTTGTTCCATTCCAATACTGGTCAGGGTTGTCTTTGGAAAATGAAATATATGTTACATTGTACCAGCCATACGGGTAACCGCTGTCAGTGTTTATCTGGCAGCCAAAACTGCCTGTTGTGGCACACGAGCCATACACAGCCCCGCCGTGCTCCATGCGGAACTCAAGACCGAATTTTGACGGGTCTGTCTTGTCGCCTGAACAGTCATCAGTTACAGTCCCGCTGAAAGCTATATTTGAGCCTCTTGTGAAATTCTGGCTGAACGGAGGCATTGTTGAGTTCGAAAGGTCTGCCATAAAAGTAAAGTTCTGGGCAGCTGTAACATTGTCAAATACATATGCGTCTCCGGAAGTCCCTCCGTACCATGAATGGTTCCCAAGGAACCATTTGCCTGTGTCTGCGCACCAAGCCGTATTTGTGAGAGTCCTGTTTATCCAGCCATCGTCTGAAGTCAATATCGGCGGGGCAGATTCGTAACTGCCGTAAGTAAAGTCATCAAGCCATATTTTGCTGTTCGAATTATTTGCGTATGTCTGGTTGTCTGTGTCAAGTGCCCTTATGCTGAATGTTGTTGAATCAGACCTGTTCACTATCGCACCTACAGGCGGCCAGACAGCTGTGACCGACACATTATCTTCTTCTATTATGTATGTGTACCCTGCAATCTCTGTTGCACCGTCGTCATTTGTTGTATTGAACTTGAAGACCCAAGTGTCCATGTCATCGGGCTGGTAGTCATAAGTGAAATTCATCTGTGTCCACGAGCCACATGAAAAGCATGTGTCGCTTGCGACCAATGTGTATCCTGATGCTGCGCTTGTCTTGTGCCATAAGTAAACTTCTACGTCGCGGTCAAAGCGGTCCCTCACTTCTACTGAAAAATTGAACTCTTCTCCCCAGCCACCGAGTGTGGATGATGAGTTCCCGCTAATGTAAAGTGTGGAATTGATTACAAGAGGAGCGTATGTGTATATTTTGGACTTCACAAACAGGCCTGTTGATTCACTGAAAATCTTTCCGTAATCCCAGGTATAGTTTATTTTGCTTATCGTGACATTTGCGAACTTGTTTTCTGTGCCGTCTGCATGGCTAAAGAGGTCTATCTTCCTTGTCGCAGAAACAAACCCTGACGTGGGCCAGTAATAGATATCTACATCAGAGCCATAATTGGCAAGAGAATAGTTCTGCCAGAAATACCGGATGTTGTCATTGTCGTCTTTAAGATATACATAGCCCTCGCCAATTGTAATATTATTTGCACTCCATTCATAGGAAATACTCATGTTTATGTTTGAAATTTCTTCATAAGGCATTGAAGGGCTGCTGAAGACTTTTATCTCTTCGCTCGTACACACCGCTCCTAAAGAGCAGGTATACGAAACATCGTCATAATAAGAGGTCGTATTTGTCGTGTCCCGCTCAGAAGATACACTAAACATCTGCTTCTCTGTCTCAGTACAATTTGCAGTGAAGTTAAACTGCATTGTTGCACGGCTTGCAAGCGCATTCACAGACCAGTTGGCTGAGTTCTGCGCTGCGTTTAAAGTCCCTCCGTTAAAGACCTCTGTAATGTTGCATACAGAGGATGCATAAAGGAAAACACTCCAATTGTTCGCTGCAGCGTCCCCGACATTTGTGGCCTTAAGAGTATAATTATATGTCATGTTGGGCTGGACACTTCTTGGCTCTGTCCACGGATATGCACTTCTTTGTATGGTCTCAAGGTCGAATTCAAGGTGCGACTCTGAAGAATAGTTTGCTGTCTGGATTGTAAAGTTCTCAAACTCCTGCATCTCTTTTGTCCCGTCAAATGTAAGGTTCCACCACAGATACCCTGCTTCTGAGTTCGAAACAGATGCCTTTACCTGATATGTGAGAACCGCATATTGGTTGACCGCCATCTCGCCAAGCTGCCATGTGATAAGATTGTTCTCAAGATCAACATTTGACGCCTCTAAAGAAACATCTCCAAGAGACCCAGGATTTGCAGGAGTCCATCCCTCTTTTATTGTCTCACGAACGTGCATGCCTGTTGATGCAAGACATCCCTTGTTGTGTACAACAAGCTGGCTCTCGAAAACTTTGCTTGCTGAAACATACTGCGGTGTTTCCCTTATCACTTCCATAACACTCTGGTTCGTGTTGTTCATCACAAACGAAGAGTTTGTTTCTGCGCTCTTGTGCGGCAGAACATATGCTATGCTCTCGTTTATTGTCGCATTATCGCCTGCCACAGGAGATGTGATATTGAATGCCGCTGTCTTGCTCCCTGTTGTGCTCGCATTGATTAAATACTCTGATGGCAGCGCCTGCCATCCGGATGGAACTTCCAGAGTCACGTTATATGAAACATCATCCAGATAATTGTGTGTGAACACAACTGAAACATCCTCTGTTGTTGACGGGCATACATACTGTATTGTCCTTGCCTCATACTGAAGTGTGTCAACTACAACCTCTTTTTCCATATGGCTTGAGTTTCCGGAATAATTCATGCTTGCTTTTATTGTGTAAATCCCGTTGCCCCATGCGCTTGTGTTTATGTTGTCAAAAGATTCTGTTGAAATCGCCTGTGCTGAAAAAAGCACGTCCCTTATGGAATAATTAACATCAACCCCGCTCTCATTGGTTATATTCAGTTGCAGGGTTGCACTAAGGGACGATTTGTATGAATTGAATATACTTACATTGACCTCTAAAGACTCGTCATTCTCATCCATGCTAAATGTAAGATAATTCCCTATTAACGGGGCAACATCAACAATATCTGCCCTTCTTGTAAGATATGTTGCATCTATGGATGCGCTGTCTATGTCAATGGAGTTGTCCCCTATATTCTCTATGCGAAGAAGGCACATTCCGGTTCCATTAGGTGTCATCTGAGAGCGCAAAAGCTCTATTGACTCGTTCACAACACCTGTGACAGAGAGGTAATTTCGAACATCCAAAAAAGATGTGTGGTTGTAAGAATACGCGCGGATGCTTGTACCTGAAGCAGAATCCATGTCAAGGGAATATCTTGCATTCCGGTACATGCCGTCAATGCAATTGAATGCAATTGTTCCATTCTCGCCAGCAGGGATTGTCATTGGCGTATTTACAGCAGAAGCTGAAAAGTACTCATATACTGTGATCTCGAAACTTTCAGTGTCCTCGGTTCCCTCGGAATTGTTGACCTTTATCGTTATATTGGAAATACCGTATGTTGTCGCGTTCACAAGCCAATAAACAGTTTTGCTTGACTCTTCTGTAATTGTGCCAAGGGATTTTATCCGCCCGTCAATCTCCCACGCGCCCGGGGCAATCAGCTCTGCATATACATCGCTTGAATCGTCAACATAACTTTTTATGACAGCCTTTATTGTGAAGTTATTGTACTGAAATGTCTCGTTCGGGGAGTTATATTCTTCTATTGTTGGTGTGGCTGCGCAACCTGAAAGAGTAAGTGTTGTTGTGAAGTTTTCTATGCTGTAATTTTCATAATATGCTCCTGAAGGGGAAGGATATGAATCTGATACATAGGCGCGCCACTCTTGCGCCCCTGGTGTATAAGAACATGTGGGTGTGAACTCATACGTCGCGTTGCCGTCAGAATCTGTGTATGCTATCCCGAACTCCTTTATCCCGCCATCATAATTGCTGTGGATTAATTCAAAATGAACTTCAGCTGACGGGCTTAAATTATAAGTGCCTGCTATTAAATCATACACGCCAACAGAGAAATTCGCTGGCACACTTGTTGTCGGGTTGCTCTCATTTCCTGCACGATATTCCACGCTGACATTATCTTTCAGAACCGAGAAAGTATCATACCCGGAAGTCTCTTTTGTATTCAGCTGAAACTTATAGTACCAGTTATTGTTGACATCAGTGTATGTGAAGTTCTTGAACCAGTTCATTGTTGTGTTGAGGCATCCCGGAGCGACACATGTTATGGTTGTCTGGTTGAAGCAGCCGTCACACTCAGT
>JAIWAJ010000147.1:0-4038 GCA_048634435.1 Methanosarcinales archaeon | reverse complement strand
GAAGCGAGAAAAGAAGAGCTAAAAATAAAAGTAAAAGCGAGCCTGTTCGGCGATCGGGTAGTCCTATGGGATGGTGATTTGGCGGAGACTCTTTACAGGACATATTTTTATGGTAATTTAACGACGGGGAAGCGGCTGCAAGAGTCTTAGAGGGACGCGAGGTTACTGTCAAAACATTAGTTGTGCCTGGCTCTGAGTTAGTCAAATACCAGGCAGAGCAGATGGGTTTAGATAAAATATTTAAAGATGCTAGGGCAGACTGGAGAGACCCGGGATGCTCAATGTGCCTTGCGATGAATCCCGATCGGTTGGAGGGATATCAAAGAAGTGCTTCTACTTCAAACAGGAATTTCAAAGGAAGGCAGGGGAGCCCGACAGGCAGAACGCATTTAGTTAGTCCAGACACGGCAGCAGCCACTGCTGTTGAAGGAATGATTGCAGATCCAAGGGATTATTTGTGAGGTAATTGAGATGGATGACATAATAATACCTGAGAGTGTCATAAGAGATGTAAAAGGAGCGGCTATACCCAAACCAGAAAATGATCAGAATACTGATGATATTGTTCCTGCCAGATATTTGAAGGAGATTACGTTCGAGAACATGGGTAATTATGCTTACTATGATGAAAGATTCATAGATGGGAAACCAGTAGAGGAACATCCATTCAATAATCCTGATTATAATGGTGCGAATATACTGATTGGTGGTGCTAACTTCGGCTGTGGCTCTTCAAGAGAGCATGCGCCACAGGCATTGCATAGATATGGTATTGATGTGATAATTGCTGAGAGTTTTGCAGAGATTTTTGCAGGTAATTGCGCAAGTTTGGGAATTGTTGGAGTTACTGTGTCTTCTGAATATGTAGCAGAGTTAGCAGATTATGTCCAACGAAAACCATCAACGGACTTTTATATCGATTTGACTGAAAAGGTTATTAGATATGACAATAATGAGATTCCTTTTGATATCCCTGAGGGGACAAGGCGAGCTTTCTTGACCGGGACATGGGATGCTGTGTCGATTTTACTGCAAAATGAGGACGAGGTTGATGAAGTTGCGTCAAAATTGCCTTATCTTCGTTTTAAGTAATTATGTGACGTTTTTTTGGCAGGTTTGGGAATTGCGCCTGTAGGTTTTTAAGCATTTTGTCTTGTGGTTAGTTTTATATTATTTGAGGGGTATAGTCAGTTTATGATTGAGATTTGGACTGAGAAGTATCGGCCAAGAGTGCTTGATGATGTGGTTGGGCATGAGGCTGTTGTTGAGCGCCTGAAGGCGTTTGTCAAGGAGAAGTCTGTTCCCAATATGCTTTTTGCAGGCACTGCGGGGGTGGGGAAGACTACGTGCGCTATTGCGCTTGCGAAGGAGCTTTACGGTGAGGGGTGGTCGCGCAATTTTATGGAGACTAATGCGTCGGATGAGCGCGGTATTGATGTTGTGAGGTCGAAAATCAAGGATTTTGCGCGCATAAAGCCTCTGGGTGCTGAGTTTAAGATTATTTTTCTTGATGAGAGTGATGCTTTGACGCCGGAGGCGCAGCAGGCGCTTCGCAGGACCATGGAGAAGTATACGCATTCTACGCGGTTTATTTTGTCGTGCAATTATTCTTCGAAACTGATTGCGCCGATACAGAGCCGGTGCGCTGTTTTCAGGTTCGGGCCGGGGAGTGATGAGGCTATCTCAAAGTATGTTGGACGGGTTGCCAAGGCTGAAGGGCTTGATGTTACCAAGGATGGCATGGCTGCTGTTCTTCTGGTGTCCTCGGGTGATTTTCGGAAGGCTACTAATGTGCTTCAATCTGTTTCTGTTCTTTCGAAGAAGGTTGATGAGAAGAGTGTTTATGAGGTTGCGGCGACTTTGCACCCGAAGGAGGTCAAAGATGTGCTGAATCTTGCGCTTTCCTGTAAGTTTCTGGATGCGAGGAAGAAGCTGTATGATCTGATGATCAATCGCGGGCTTTCGGGGCTGGATGTCATCAAGGCGATCCACAGGGAGATTCTTGGGCTTGATGTGGATGATAAGGTGAAGGCGCAGCTGATTGATAAGCTTGGAGAGTATGAGTTTCGGATTGTCGAGGGCGGGCAGGAGGATCTGCAGATTGAGGCGTTTTTAGCTCAATTGGTTGCGTTAAAGGATTGAGCTAAAAAGCTGAGAACGAGCAAAGGCGAGTGACCTGATTTTTAGCTCAATTGGTTGCATTAAAGGATTGAGCTAAAAAGCTGAGAACGAGCAAAGGCGAGTGACCTGATTTTTGGCTCAATTGACTGCATTAAAGGATTGAGCTAAAAAGCTGAGAACGAGGGAATGCGAGTGACTGGATTTTTGGTGCAGATTGTGGGGATTAAGGGTTGATTAGTTCTTTGGTTATTAAAGTGATGGTTCTTTTTTCTTTTTGTAGATTATTAGTGCTGCTGGAGCAAGCCCGATTATCAGGAGTATTATTAGCGGGTTGAATATTATTGATTTTACTTTTTCGATAGTGTTGTCTTTTTCTTCTTTTTCAGGCTCTTCTTCTGGTTCTGCTGTTAATTCTGACAGGAGTTGTGTGTCTTCGTAGGTGCTTAGTTCGTTTATTTTTGCGTCATATGATTCCTGGGGTATCAGGCCGTCCTCAAGGTCGTCTTTTAGCCATGCTTTTTTCTCGCCTACTGTTTTTGGCGGCTGTACACATGCATTTCTGTGGCACATTGATCTGTTGCACTGGCAGTCTTTTTTGCATGTGCCGCAGTTTTCATCTGCATCGCATACTCCGTTTCCGCAGCTTGTTATCCTGAAAGTGCTTGCGAGGTTGAACGGGCCTTCACCGACGATGTTTTGTCCTGTTACTTCTATTGTCCAGATGCCGGTTGCGGGGTCTTTTACAGCGCAGGTGTATGATTCTTTTCCTGATGGTATTTTCTGGCATGTGCCTGGTTTCTCGTCAGGCTTTAGAACTTTTGTTATTCTGAATTCGTCGCCGGACTGGAATGCGGTCAATGTAAGGACTAATGGTGTGGTTGATTCTGTCACATCAATATAATATGTCTTTTTTTCACCCATTGCCAGGTCTGCATTAAGCTGTGCTTGTGTGGGGACGCGCGTGAGGTTGTAGTTTGATTTTGTGGTTACTTCTGATTCTTTCCATATTGACTTGACCTGTATTATCCAGCGCCCTTCGGCTGTTTCGCCTGGTGTCAGAAATGCTTTTTGTGTTACTTTTTCGTCAGTTTCTGACTGGTCGTATACGGATTTTAGGTTTGTTGAGATTATTGTGAGTTCCATATTTGGCTCAAAGTCTGCCCAGCTTGAGACTGCTACGAGATGGGTCTTGTTTTCTGTGAGTATGTCTGTGTAATAGAAGGCTGCTCCCCTGTTTTTTATTTTGTCTGTCACTTCAAAGTCTCCGGGTATGTATGTTGAGTGGGCGCTTGCGAGGCGGAAAGGTGCGTGGCCTGTTACTGTCTGGCCTTCCAGGTTTATGAGCCATATGCCTGGCTCCGGGTCTTTTATCGCGCAGCCGTCGGTGTATGTTGCGCATTGTCTTTTTTTGCCGCGTGGGTCATAGACGCTGTATATCCTGACGACATCGCCGGCTTCCAGCCTGATTGCTGTCATGGCAAGAGGCGTGTTTGAGTCTGTGATGATTATGGGGTATTCTTTTATTTCTTTTTCGCGTATTATCCCGTCGATTATTTCCTGGTCTTCTATATATCTGAATTTGTAGTTTGAGTAGAAGTCAAGGTCTGCGCGCGCATCGAAGGCTCTTAGCTGTGTTATCCAGCTTCCTTCTGCGACAGTTCCGGGGTTTAAGTAGTATGTTTGCACGATTTTTTCGTCACCTATTGAGATGTCATTTTTTGTTTTTACGTTAGGGCTGATGATTGTTATTTCCATGTTGGAGTATCTATCAGACCAATTGGAGGATACTGCAAGATGCTCTTCTCTTGTTCCTGTTTTTATGTATGTTTTGAATATACGATTTGCCAACTTCAGCAAAAATTTGACATAAATCTTTCCGAACCATTTATCCAAAGATTTCGAAAACCACAAACATTC
>JAIWAJ010000146.1:0-4142 GCA_048634435.1 Methanosarcinales archaeon | reverse complement strand
ATCCCTCCTTTTTTGGCTCAGAACCTCCTTCATGCTTATAAGCATGAAGGAGGTTCTGAGCCAAAAAAGGAGGGATAATTGGCTATAATTTTTTTGGAATATGTAACATTTATATATTAGTGTGGACAAAAATAGTAGTAAGTTAAATAAGTCATTATTATGGGGGTTGATTATATATGGATTTTAATAGTTTTATGGCAAATTTGAACAGTATGGGGTTTTATGATTTTGTGCTGCCCTGGATTTTGTTTCTGGTGATCTTTTTTGTAATTGTTGAGAAAGCACCGTTCTTACAGCAGGATACAACTAAGAAGAAGCAGATAGCGATAGTAATAAGTGCAATACTTGCTTTCTTTACTGTGAATTATCCTGTGAACGGGATTCCATTTGGTATATTGCTGTCTAATATGTTTGGCTGGACCGGCATTTACGTTGCAGGACTGCTTGTTGTGATACTATTCCTTGGAATGGGTGGGTTAAAGCTTGATGATCAAACCGGAGGCAGTAAGATGGCTCTTGGACTTCTGCTCTTATTGCTTGCTATACTTGTGCTCGGAGCCACAGGATTTCCATTAATCCAGCTTAGTGACATGGCATGGACGTTAATCTTTGTTGTTATCTTAATCGGTGGAGCTGTAGTCTTCCTTGGCGGGGAAAGCAAGGCAGAAGAGAAACCGGCTGCTGGCGGCAAATAATTTAAATGGGATATAATCCCTTTTCCTTTTTTTTCTTTTAATTTTGTGTTTCTGTTTGTTTTTTGAGTTGTTGTTAGCAGATGTGTGTTATTATAGTTTTTCAAGGCATTTATTGCAGTTGCCAAAGAGACTCTAGGGTTCTGTGAATTGTGATTTTTCTGCGATGGCAGCATAAGAGTCCTTTCGTATGCATCATGTGAAAATATTTAAATCAGGATGGCTAATATCATACATAATAATAAAAAATGTTTAGTTGTGATTATATAATTATAATACTAACAATAGTAATAATATAAATAACATAATTATGGAAGGTCTAATTTATGTCGCCGATTGAGATTATGCTTGGGAATATGAACCGGCTGGGGTTTTTTGAGTTTTTGATGCCGTGGATCCTGTTTCTTGCAATTATATTTGCAATCCTGAAAAAATCTGAGGTGTTTGGTGAAGAGATATCTGTAAATGCAGTGATAGCTGCTGTGGTGTCCTTTTTTATAATCAACTATACGCCTGTTGGGATGACTCTCGGGACATTCTTCACGACACTTTTTGGCCTTGCAGCTGTAATAATTGCCGGGCTTCTTGTTGGGATACTGTTTATCGGGATGGCCGGCATTAAGCCGGAGGAGCTGCTCGGAAAAGCCAATAAGACTGCCATTGCGGTGCTTTTGGGGTTTCTTGCATTAATTGCGTTTATCAGTGTTGGGGGTATGTCATTCTTTAATATAGACAGTGATCTTGTAATTACACTATTTATGCTGCTGCTTATGCTTTTTGCCATAATGTTCATAGCGAATAGCGGCGGCGATAAATAGATTTAGATTCTTTCGTCATCATCTGATTCGTCAAATATTGGCTCTTTGCTTTCTTTATCTTTTGCAGAATTAGTTTTCGGGTGCTCTTTTTCATTTTCGGGTTTTTTGTCTGTTGGTTCTTTGGAATGGACGGTGTCATCAATCTCGGGCTCAATGAATATGTTCTCAGGTTCGTGTGGAGATTCACCTGTTTTGGGGTTCTCCCTGCGACCAGCATCATTCTCCGGCTCGTCGAATGTTGGAGCGGATGCAGCGCTTCCTGCCTGCTCTATCCCAATGTCTCCTCTATGACCTGATACAAGCTCTTTGACCTCGCGGACGCTGTCCACCAGATTAGGCACAATGTCCTTAAATGCTTTTTCCAGACCTGCAACCCTTGGTTCCATATCCATTATTTTTGAGGTATTGTCTTTTATGCTCTCATGAGTTGAGCCAAACTCCTTTCGCCATGCATCCTGCTGTTCCTGAACTTCTGATTTGAATTCGCTTATTATCTGCTGGATGCTTTTGATCTGCGCATTTGTCTCTTTTATGTCTGACTTTATTGAATTTACGCGCTCATTGACAACTGATTCCACAATTTCGTATATGTTTTCGCGCTCGCGGTCATCGAGGGATGCCTGCCCCTGCCCTCTGTCTTCCTCAGGCATGGCAATATTAGCTGCTTGGACGGGTCCTTCACCCGGGGGAGCCATGCTTGTGGAATCTGTAAATTGCTGTGGCTTTTGGGCAAGGTCCAGGTCCTGATGGTCCATGTTCGCCAGATCCTGATCCAGATACTGCTCCTGTGATGGCTGCCCGGGGGGCGGAGATCCGTATCCGCCATCCGTTGAAGGTGGTGCGCCAGTAACTTCGTTTCGCACTGATTCGTTCAATGCGTCATCTATCTCCTTAAATGAGTAACCCTCGTCTTTAAGAGTGCGGATAATTTCAGATTCAGGAAGACCTTTCGCCGTGAGTTCATTGATAATAATATGGGGGTCCTTTCTTTCTGTCTGGACAGATGAAGCGGGTCCTGGTTTCTTTTTCGTTAAACGCCCAAATAGTTTGAATTTCATAATCTCTCCTGGATTAATTCTTCTACTTCTTTTTTTGTCACGAACTTGGCTGTTATTGGATTTATTAAGTCAAGATAATTCTCTATCTCTTTCATTTCCCTGCGCGATATCATTTCCTTGATTTCACGATTGATTTTGTCAATGTCAACTTCAAGGTTTGCAAGCCGATCAAGTATTTGTTTTGTCGCGTTTTTTGTGGATGTTTCGTCGTCGATAATGTTTTTCTTTTGCTTAATTGACTCTGTCTGGAGTGAGTTTAGCTGTTCCTTGAGATTTCTTATATTTTCCTCAAGTTCCCTTATTCTTTTGCTGTTGTCGTTTACGCGGTTAACCACGTTGTTCAGCATTACATTCATTGCAGGCATATGTTTATTATGTCGTTGTTAATATATATCTTTTATTGAAAATGCCTCTTTGCCTGATTTTTCGTCTTTTATGAGTCAGGCACATCCTGTGTTTTCGTATGGGCTATAACCGGCTCCGGCTGTGCTGGTCGCGGTGATGTAAAGGTTTATTTCCCACTTAAGGGGCTCTATTCCATTAGATGCTGCTACTATGCTTGATGTGTCGTGGCATATTAATGTAAAGTCAATATCAGTATCGTATATCAGGCCGAAACTTATGGCGCAGCAGGTTTCACAATTTTCTTTTTCTTTATCGGGAGTGTCGCTGCCCGCAGCCATTAGGTGTTTTTGGATGAAGATTGTGCAATGATTTTTGGGAATGTACTCTGCTTCTTCCTCGCAATCCGGCTTTTCGCAGATAGATTCAGCAGATACACCCTCGCAAATCTTCGCTGTTCTGGTGATGGCACATGCATCCTTTGCACAGTTCGTGCAGACGGCGCTGCAGCATCCGGAGGATTTATAGGTTCCTGCCTTTTTATTTACTATAACGGGCTTCTTTGCAGAAATACACTTTATCTCAGGGTAGCAGTTGAGATTTTTTCCACCAAAGTACTTGTTATCATTCACCAGACGGGCTATTGCTTCATGGATACTATCTTCTGCAATGTCTTTAATCCTCTCCTCCCAGCATGGATATATCATGTTTAATATATTTGCAGCATCAGGGCATTGCAGCTCGCTACATGAACATGATTCATAATTCAGCCCTTTTGGTGCTATATTACCATCATTGAGCTTTCTTTCAATGCTCTTTTTGACCTCATCGCTTTCAACCCAGTTTTTCAATATAGCATAGTCGTACCAGAAACTGGTTGGCCCGATGTTTTTTTCAATGACAGCCGCACCGGTGCTCATAAATGTGCTGCTGTCGCTTATCCTGAAATTGAATCCGTCTGCCTTGGCGATTATCATATTTTTATCCGGTGAATATCCTGTGTTTACACATGACATTGGCTCTATATCCACCAGAGACTCACTGTTTTCTTCAACTGAAGAAATATATGCATTCAGCAATTTCAGGGTATTATCATCAATATTAACCAGCATTTCATCCACAGCGGGCACCTGCGCAGTTGTGCATTGCCAGTATCGGGTATTATTGTTGCGCGAGCCGCCTCCTTTTGCAACTGTGCTCAGGGCATGACGAGCTGAGAGTCCAAGGGATGA
>JAIWAJ010000145.1:0-4145 GCA_048634435.1 Methanosarcinales archaeon | reverse complement strand
TCTTTTAAGTGTGCGCTGCAGACGTGCCTATCATCTAATATTATTTTCGCTTTTACCATTTTATTGCACCTTTAGAATCCTGATGTTCAGCTTGCCGTTAAGCACTGCCTTGTGACCCAAAACCAGTATTTCAGTATCATCAAATTCCACTTCAGTGCCGACAGTATGCTTTTCAAGCAAGGATGAGAGGTTGCCCATCACATCTTTGTCTTTCAGGATTGATTCAAGTCTCATTATTAGTGTATTTATGCAGTAAACATATATATCTTACGAATTCCATAAATATGCTTATGCATGAGATTATCATCGGGAGAAGCCCGGCTGACCTTGAGAAGTATGGCACCAGGGGGACCGGGGTTATCGGAAAGCATTATGTCGGAAGGAAAGGTGAGCAGCATCTGACGACTTCTGTGCGCATTGATCTTGCGACGCCGCATATTATCGGGCTTTTCGGGAAGAGAGGGCAGGGTAAGTCATATTCCATGGGGGCTATTGCTGAGGAGATTGCGCGCCAGCCAGATGATATCAGGATGAATATGGCTGCTTTGATTATTGATACGATGGGCATCTACTGGTCTATGAAAGAGCCTAATGAGCGCGATTTTCAGCTTCTTGCCGCATGGCGCCTGAAGCCCAAGGGGTTTCCTGTTGATACCCTGATTCCTGAAGGATTAGTCCCGCTTTTTAATGAGAATAAGCTCCCGTTTGACGGGACGTACAGCTTTAAGCCGAGTGAGCTTGACGTCGGCTCGTGGGCGCTTACATTCAATATTGATCTTGATACTGAGATGGGGCTTTTGCTATCGAGAGTCATCAAAGCTATGAATGATGAGCGGGATGACTTTTCCCTTGAGGATATTATTGAGAAGATCAGGGAGCAGAATGTGGACCATGTGGCGAAGGAGGCGCTTATGAACAGGTTCATTGTTGCCGAGAGCTGGGGTATTTTTAACCCGAAGGGTACTTCTATTTTTGATATTATCAAGCCTGGCAGGATCGCTATTATTGATGTGAGCCAGTTCGGGCTGTCGAGCGGCGGATGGTCTGTGAATGCGCTTGTCGTGGGGCTGCTCGGGCGAAAGATTCTTGAGGAGAGGATGAAGGCGAGGAGGCAGGAGGAGCTTGAAGGCATGAGCGGGTCGAAAGCGACGCAGCATATGCCTATCACATGGATGCTGATTGACGAGGCGCACCAGTTCCTGCCTGCCGAGGGGATTACGCCTGCCTCAGGCCCGCTTTTGCAGTGGGTGAAGATCGGGAGAGAGCCTGGCGTGTCTCTTGTCCTTGCGACGCAGATGCCGAACAAGCTTCATCAGGAAGCTATTTCGCAGTGCGATCTTGTGATATCTCACAGGCTGACGTCAAGTGATGATATTAATGCGCTTGCAAGCACTATGCAGACATACCAGAAGTACGGGATTGCTGATTATTATGACGAGCTTCCAAGGGTAAAGGGAGCTGCTATTATTCTTGATGACAATTCCGAGAGGATTATCCAGCTCAGGATGAGGCCGAGGATGAGCTGGCATGCAGGGGGAAGCCCTGCAGCTATCAAGGATTAGTTCCTGATTCTGTTTTTTTTATGTATAGCGATGTAATCAAAAGATTTATATTGTTTTACGCCTTAGGATAGTTAGGTAATGTACGTGACAAGCACAGAGAAATTTATTAATGAGACTGAAAAGGTGAATCTTTCTAAATATAATTCTGTGTTTGCTATCCTGGGTCTTCTGATGCTGGTGAGCGTACTTTTATAGCATATGCATCGGCTTTCTAATTTACACGATTAATAACCTAAAACTTGCCTTCAGGTACAATGTATTTACAGACTGTGGGCCTTGTTCTTAGAAAATCTGTACTGCTGTGCTCTGGTCAACCTGCCGGATTATGATTTCTTTTTTGGGTCTTCAGGCGGGTTCAGTGTTGGGTGGCCGTCTGCGCCCATGTCTTTTGGGGGTGTTATTTCGCCTTTGTCTTTCAGTTCCTTCAGCTTTTTGCCAAGCTGGATTACGAATGTCTTTGTCTGCTCTCTCAACTGGTAGATATCGCGCTCTGGCACTGCTTTTGCTTTGCCTTTTTTTATCAGGGAAAGATTTTTTGTGAGATTTGTGAAGAGGTCTGTGTATGCGTCTTTCAGGTCAGGGAACTTATTTTGCATAATCAACGGGAGGTCTTTCAGGGACTCCGGGGGCTTGACCCCGATATATTTTAGTGCACCTACGTTTGCTTTCAGGAATGTCTTGTATGTTTTCATTAGTATATTTGATTTTCGCCTCTGCTCGAGCTCCCCGATTAGGCTATGCATTCTTTTTACAAAGCCTTTTGTGAGCTTGATGTATTTGTCGGCTTCCTGTCCTATCCCTTCAAGATCATTTCCTGTTTTGTGCTCTATGTCTTTTGCGAATTTGCGGATGGTTTCTGCGTCTTTTACGTAGCGGTCTTCAAGAAGGTTTTCTTTTACGAAAGATTCGTCGAGTGCGCCAGGTACATCTTCCTTGTTCTGCGGCATGCGGCCGATGTACATGAGTGCTGCGTTCCCTGCTGTTGCCATTGCCTGCTCAAGGTAGTGGCCTGTGGATTTCACTCTTGATTCTGCGTAGTCAACGAACTGGGGAGCTGCTGATATTTTTTTCTGGACCGCTTCCTGGGTTGTCGGGATCTTGCCGCGCTGGAGCATTCTTTTAGCCGGCATGAAGATGCCGACGTCAAATACAGGGACACCTGAGCGCAGGATTGCGATGAGGACCGGCTCTGCTGTCCTCAGGTTTTCCCAGAATTCTGTTATGAACATGAATGCCTGAAGTGTTATGTTTTTGTCTGTGTCTTTTGCGATTTTCAGCATCTCGTTCCATATCCGGTCCTTGACTTCCTGGGGGATTTCCTGCTCGATTTTCGTGTCGTCCATGATTACGAATATGTCAATGTCTGATGTTTTCTTATGCTTCCCTGTGGCTGTTGAGCCGTAGACTATTACTGCTTTTACGCTGCGCTTGAATTTTTCTATGATACTTTTTGTGAATTTCTGGGCGATTTTGAACCTTTTTTCCTGCTCTTTTTTTTGCTCGGGCGACATCTGGGAGGGTGCACCTTTTTTTTGTTCTTCTTTGGGCTGCGCCTGTTTGCCTGCTTTTTTCGTGGGTTTGGGTATTTTCTTTATGTTTTCTCCCGATGGTACGTCTTTTGCTTTTTTTGTCATAAATTATCGCCTTTTTAGAATTATACAGGATATTATTTGGATTGCTAGACTATATATAATTAATTATTTCTGCTTTTTCTGCGATTTGCGCCTGAAAGCGGGGGTATACGCTTAGTTTGATTATGTTTTTGAGAAGATGACGGGCAAGGGGTTTGTTTTTGAGGTCTTTTTCTATTTTTTGCCTGTATTTTTGCGCTGTGGCTTGTTTGAATTTTTTGTGGGTTTCGAGGTAGTGCCCGGTGTATTCTTCGCTGAGGAAGTGTGTGAGCATGTCTTTTTTTGTGTTTGTGAGGAAGTTGAGTGTTGTTGCGCCGTAATTGTTTTTTATTTTGTTGTATTTCGGGTTTTTGGGGCACGGGGTTATCTTGCATGTTATCGGTTTTGTATCGTGGATTGAGCAGAGGCTGTCTTTTAGGAAAGGGCATGGGCTTTGTTCTATTATGTAGGTTTTTTCGCCTTGTCTGTCTTTTGTTAGTTTGAGGTATTTTTGGACAAATTCGTCAGGGGTGAGTTTTAGATGGGCGCTGATGTTGAAAATGTCGAGGAGGTTTATGGGGATTTTTTGTGCGCGGCAGCAATCTCCGCATTTTTGGCAGGTGTTTTTGTGGTTCATGGTTGTTTTTTGGTTTTCGATATTTTAAATATTATGATTGATGTTTTGCTGAACAATATATTAGTGGATTTTTAATGTTTGGCGTTTTGCGACGTTTCCCATTAGGAGAATGTGGATGAATCGTTAGTGTCGCTGTAAAACGACTTGCTTAGCGACCGGGTGCTAAGCACGAAGCAAGGCTTTCGAAGAAATCCGAAGAGTTCGTGCGATAAGTACATTTGTTGTATCTTAGAAGGGGTAAATAACAGGTAAAGTTATAAAGATATGGTTTACACTATATACAAGAGGTGAATAGAATGAATGTATATTTTCCATCAGAAGTAGAGGTGCATAGAT